>DASVWD010000125.1 GCA_036389795.1 Longimicrobium sp. | reverse complement strand
GTACGCTCGCGACCGTCCTGCGGCCGACGGTCAGGATCGCGCCTTCCAGCAAGCGCAGCGCGTGCTGAAAGGTCGGCTGGGTGAATAGAGGTGCGAACGCCGCAAAGAGCCCCGACAACTCCGAGGTGACGAACTGCATCTATACCTCCGGTGCTGGTGGGGGCACCGGAGGTAAAGATAAACAGAGTCAACGAATGGCCAAAGTCGAGCTCAGGATGACGGCGATTTTTTGTCGTTCAGGCAAGAAAGCATGCGGATCCGGCGTGCTTGGGAACGAGTCGGGCAACCAAGGAGCGGAGGATGACGACGACGATGGAGGCGGAGACGCTCACCCCCGAGCGGATCCGCGCGCGGGTGGAGGAGCTCAGGCCCTGGTTCCACAACCTGGACCTGATGGGCGTGCAGACCGCGCCCGACCACTTCTTGGGCGACTACCCGAACATCAAGTGGCGCGGCTTCGCGCACGCCATCCCCCAGGACATGACCGGGAAGACCGTGCTCGACATCGGCTGCAACGCCGGCTTCTACTCCATGGAGATGAAGCGCCGCGGCGCCGCGCGCGTGGTGGGGATCGACAGCGAGGAGCTGTACCTGGCCCAGGCCCGCTTCGCCGCCGAGGTCAACGGGCTCGACATCGAGTACCGCAACCTCTCCGTCTACGACGTGGGGAAGCTGGGCGAGAAGTTCGACTTCGTCATCTTCATGGGCGTCCTCTACCACCTGCGCCACCCGCTCCTGGCGCTCGACCTCCTGCACGAGCACGTGGTGGGCGACCTCCTCCTTTTCCAGAGCATGCAGCGCGGGTCCACCGAGGTCGAGGAGCCCGAGGCCAACCACCACTTCTGGGAGACCGAGCTGTTCGACCGCCCCGGGTGGCCCAGGATGTTCTTCGTGGAGCACCGCTACGCCGACGACCCCACCAACTGGTGGATCCCCAACGCCGCCTGCGCCGAGGCCATGCTGAGGAGCGCCGGCTTCGAGATCGTCGCGCACCCCGAGCAGGAAGTCTACCTCTGCCGCCGCGGCCGGCTCCCCGATGAGCAGCCGCGCGCCGTCTACCCCGCGCGTGAGAGAGGCGGCCGGTGATCGAGGCGGTGATGCTCTGGAACGAGCCGAACAACATGTCCCACTGGGACTTCCGGCTCGATCCCGGGTGGGCGGTCTACGCCGACATGGTCCGCCGCGCCGCCCGCGCCGTCGCCGCCGAGAGCCCCGAGGTGCGCCGCGTGCTGGGCGGGATGAGCCCGATCGACCCCGGCTTCGTGGCCAACCTGGCGGGGCAGGGGGTGCTGGACGACGTCGACGTGGTGGCCGTGCACGGCTTCCCGCTCGACTGGAACCTGTGGAGCGTCGACGACTGGCCGCGCAAGCTGCAGTCGGTCCGCTGCGTGACCGACAAGCCCGTCTGGGTCACCGAGGTGGGCGTCAGCACCTACGCCAGCGAGGAAGTGCAGCGGCTGGGGCTCGAGCGCACCGCCGGGCTGCTGCTGGGCCGCGCCGAGCGCGTGCACTGGTACAGCCTCTTCGACCTGCCGCGCGAGTGGGGGGCGACCACGCGGCACAAGGAGCGCGAGGGCTCCTCGTACTTCCGCCACTTCCACATGGGCCTCATCCGCCCCGACGGAAGCCCCAAGCGCGCGCTGGCCCGCTTCGCCGAATTCGCCCCCGAGCTGGGCGTCTGCCAGTGGTTCCACTACGAGGACCCGCGCCTGGACGACGCCGTGCGCTGGCTGAAGCGCCTCGGCGTGAAGAAGCTGCGCACCGGCCTGGCCTGGAGCGACGACCACGACCGCGAGGGCGCCGAAGCCTGGTTCGACCGGCAGATGCGGGCGCTGGAGGGCTTCGACGTCACGCTCACCTTCTGCTTCACCCCCGAGAGCTGCGGCGTGGTCCCGCACCACACCAGCCCCCCGAAGTGCGTCGACCAGTTCGCCGACTTCTGCGCCCGCATGACGCGCCGCTACGCCACGTAGCACTTCGCACTTCGCACTCGGGACTTCGCACTGCGGTTTTGGGCGTGTCCCTCCGCTGCGCTCCGGGCCGGGCTGCGCGCGCCGTAGGGCACGATACGACTGTGCCCAACGGCGCCGGGCCCCGGTCGTGCCAAACCCCCGGCACGCCCGGGTCCCGGCCCTCCGGGCGCGCATCCCTCACGCACCTCATCGCCGGAGCGACCCCCGTAGGGGCGAGGCCTGCCTCGCCCGCCCGAAGCCAGCCTCCCCGCGCCGAACCGGGCGCCCACACCGAAGGGAGCCCGCGCAGGCGGGCTTTGCGCAGTTGTAGCCGTGGATTCATCCCTCCCACGCACCGACCCCGTCATGTTCACCCTCTCCCAGACTTGGGAGAGGGTTGCCGCTCCAAGGCGGCGGGTGAGGGCTGCCCGCCGCCGCGCCAGAGCCTGCCACCCGCTCTCCCCCGACCCCGGCGGAGGAGTGCGTCCGCGAGAACCGGGAGCGGCTCCGGCCTGAAGTGTACACCCGCGTCGGCATCGGCCCGCCGGGGCGGCAAGCGGATGCGGCGTAATGGGTTACGGCGCGGAGGCGGCGGATCTGCCGCATCCGCGCTGGCTCGTTAATCAGCGCCTAATCATCGCCGATAAAACTTTTTGCCCTCTGGCTGCGTCATATGCGACGAGTGAGACGCGGTACGAGGTACCCGTAGACTCGCAACCTGAACGCCGAACCCGACGAGGGCCAAATGCCGAAGAACCTCACCACCTCCGTGCGCATCCTGTTCGCCTCCTTCGTGCTGACCCTGCTGGCCTACGCGGGCCTCGACACCGCGCTGACCCGCAGCTACGCCGAAGCCGGACTCTCCACCTGCGGCGACGCCGCGAACCCCTGCCAGCTCGCGCCGCTCACGGTGACGGCGCCCCGGCCTGGCGCGCGCCTGGTGCAGGCGCCCGTTACGCCCTCCGTGGAGCAGGTCCCGCTGGCCGAGTCCTGACGGGCGCCTCGGCCCTCAATCCTCCTCAACGGTTGCGCGAATACATCCGCCCCGGCGTCCTGCGCCGGGGCGGCGCTGTTTCTCCGAGCGATCCTCCTCCCGGCAGGTCCGGACCTCCGTTGAATTCGGGGCCGGACGGGACTATATTCGTCCGCGCGGTTCCTTCCCGTTCCGTCTTCCGGGCCCATAGCTCAGCGGTTAGAGCAGAGGACTCATAATCCTTCGGTCCCAGGTTCGAATCCTGGTGGGCCCATCGCCCGGCCGTCGCTTTCGCCGCGACGGCCGGGCTTCTTTCGCATCGCCTCGTCACCGCTGACGGGGCGCACCTATTTGGACATGACGTGGACGAGCGCGTGCCCGGCGTCCACTCGAGGGGCGCACCGGCCCGGTTCCCCAGCCGTGCAAGGGAGGCCCGCAGCGGACGGTTCACGTCGAAAGCATTGCTCTGGAATAGCTTGGACGACTCGGACCAGTTCACGAAATGAATTGGCGTCTACAAGCCGTTGTTGACGGAGCCGGTTCCTCATTATCTTGCTAACGACGCCTGTTCCGTCACAATCTGGTTCTGTGGCGGGATGGCGCATTACGTACGCCAGGAGCAGGGTCCGGTCCGTCCGGCACAGTACCTTACGGGTCACCTGTGCCACTTTGTCCATTTGCAAGGCGCCCAATGAGCTGACGCTCGGCTCCGACATAGAGCCCGCCGCGGTGGCGCCCGGCGGGGCCTCGTTGCGCGCGCGAGGAGCGCGGTTGCCATCTTCAGACAGGGAGATCCCCATGCAGTCGACGGACGTGCAGATCCGCCAGTACCGGGAGGAAGGCTACCTCTTCCTCCCCGAGCTCTTCTCCGCGGAGGAGGTCGCGCGCATGCGGTCGGAGCTCCCGGCGGTCTTCGGCGAGGACTCTCCGGGGCGGGTGCTGGAGGAGGGGAGCGGCATCGTGCGCTCGGTCTACGGCACGCACAACCGCCACCCGCTCTTCGGCGCCCTGGCCGCGGACGCCCGCCTGGTGGAGCTCGCCCGGGGCGCGCTGGACAGCGAGGTGTACGTCCACCAGTTCAAGATCAACGCGAAGCAGGCGTTCGGGGGCGAGGTCTGGGAGTGGCACCAGGACTTCATCTACTGGCGCAACGAAGACGGGATGCCCGCCAACCGCGTGATCAACGCCATGGTGTTCCTGGACGAGGTGAACGAGTTCAATGGGCCCCTGCTGATCATCCCGCGCTCGCACCACCACGGCGTGCTGGCCACCGACGACCGCGAGCTGGAGACCGACCCCGAGGGGCCGAGCTGGGCCAGCAACGTGGCGGCCCGCCTCACCTACACCATCTCGCGGCAGGACCTGGCGCGGCTGGTGGCGGAGAACGGGATCGTGGGGCCGAAGGGCCCGGCGGGCTCGGTGCTCCTCTTCGACCCCAACGTGGTGCACGGCTCCTCGCCCAACATGTCGCCCTTCGACCGGGCGGTGGTGATCGTCACCTACAACAGCGTGCTGAACACCCCGCCGGTGCCCAGCCCGCGCCCCGAGTTCCTGGCGAGCCGCGACTACACGCCGATCGTCCCCGTGGAGAACGCCATCCTCGCCACCGAGCTGGCGTCCCTCTGACGGTCCGTCCCGAGGGCGGCGGCGGAAGCCGGCCGCGTCCCGGCCGTCGTGTCCATCACGACGGCCGGGTTTCTTTCGCCCGGCACGGGTCGGGAGGGAATGACGGGAGAGGCGCGATGACCCCGATCCGCCTTCGCCGCCCTTGCATCCTCTGCAACCACAACGAGTTGCAGTTGAACGCGCGTTTTGGAATTAATGGTTCGGTGCGGAACCAATCCCCGGGGTCGGGGTGATAGCGAGGCTTCGTTCGAGTCGCCGGACGCCCCTGCACGGGTGAGCCGGCGGGAAAGAATACGTTTCTCTGCTGGAGGAAGACCCGTGCAGAACAAGACCCGCACCGCGCTCCTGGCGCTCGCCGCGCTGGCGCTTCCGGCCGCCGCCGCCGCGCAGACCACGCCCGCTCCGCAGCACCAGCACCCGGCCCCGGCGCCCGCGCCGGCTCCCTCGGCGAACCCGCAGGCCGAGCTCCAGCAGATCCAGCAGCGGCTGGGCCAGCTGCAGCAGCAGGCGCTGCAGGACTCGGCCGTGCAGGCCGCGCAGAAGAAGTTCGGCGACGAGGTGATGGCGGCCATGCAGGGCCTGGATCCCGAGGCGAAGAACAAGGCCGCGCGCGGCGAGGCGCTGAACCAGGAGGTCGAGGCCGCCCGCGCCGCCAACGACAACGCCAAGCTCAACCAGCTCGCCGCCGAGGCGCAGCAGCTGCAGACGTACTTCGCCGGCCTGCAGCAGCGCGCGCTGGCGCTGCCGGAGATCCAGGAGAAGCGCAAGGCGTACCTGGCGGTCCTCCTGGCGCGGATGAACCAGATCGACCCGCAGGCGCAGGCGCTGGTCGACCGCATGGAGGCGCTGCGCAACCCCGCTCCGGCCCCGGCGCCCGGCAGCAACTGAGCGCGGACCCTCCCCGGAGGAACCCAGGCGCGCCGCCGTCCCGCACGGCGGCGCGCCTGTTTCGCTTCCGCGCACTCGTGCTCTCCCTCCACCGCGCGGCGGGGGAGGGGGCGGCGATGCCGGCCTCCGGACGGACTCCGGGGGAGTGCCCGGGCCCGTCGCCCGGCTACCGCATACCCGCCAGCCAATCCTCCCAGTACGCCGCCAGCTGCGCGCGCTGGAGCGGGCTCAGCCCCGCCTCGAGCCGCCGCCGCAGCTCCGCGGCCGGCCCGGCGTGGCCCAGCTTGCCGTGCTCCCGCGCCGCCTCCAGCAGCGCGCGCCGGGCGACGGTGAGGTTGCCGAACGGGTCGAAGTACGAGTCCAGCCGCGAGCGGTCGCGCACGCCGTCCCAGGTGAAGCGCGCGTCCGCGTCCGCCCGCCGGGCGAGCTCCTCGTAGCGCGCGAGCGCCGCCGCCGGCGCCAGCTCTCCCGTCAGCACGGCCAGGCGCGTCTGGAGCAGCGCCACCTCCGGCGTCCCCTGCTCTCGTGCGAGGCGGGCGACCACGCGGCGCACCCACTCCCAGTCCACGGGCCCCTGCCTGGCCTGCGCGCCCAGCAGGTTGTAGGCGGCGATGGCGAACAGGTCGCCGCCGCGCACCTCCTTCTCCACCTCTTCGCCCTCGGGGAGGCCGAAGGAGGACGGCCTCGCCAGCTCGAAGCGCGGGTCGTCGGCCAGGATGCGCTCGATGTCTTCGGCGTGGTACGAGCCGACCACCACCAGCACCGTGCGCCCGGGGTACCGCGCCGCCGCGGCCGCCGCCCGCCGCGCCTGCAGGAAGGTGCGGTAGAGGAAGAGCCGCCGCGCGAAGTCGATCGAGGCGCGCTCGGGGACGGCGTCGTACCAGTCGCGGTAGTCCTTCCGCACGCTGTCGGACTCGGCGTAGAAGAAGGGCAGCCCGAGCGCCGCCGAGTCGCCGAAGGTGAGGAAGTTCTGCGGCGCGCCGCGGCGGCGCACGGCGGGCGGCGGGTCCCACGTCATCCCCAGCCCCAGCAGCTCGTCCCCGGGCGGCGCGTACCAGTCGAACGGGTGCACGGGGACGCCGCGTTCTTCCGCCCACGGCAGCGCGATGTGCTGGATCTCGTAGGTGAACTCGTGGTGGCTCCCGCGCGCGAACGAGTCGGGGTCGCGCTCCACGCACACCGCCGCCGGGCGCACCCGGTTGAAGAAGGCGCGGAAGACGGCCGGCTGGTAGCTCTCCGCCACCAGCTGGTTGGAGTGCGTCACCCCGAGCACGACGACGCGCGTCTTCGCCGCCGGCTGCCCCTGCGCCGCGGCGGCCGCCGGGATCGCGAGGAGGAGCGGGACGGCGACCCGCATCCCGATCGCCCGATGAAGCGACCTGCGAAGGCTGGACATGCGCTGGCCTCGTCCGTTGCGGGATCCAAAACACCAAAAAAGACAAAGCCTCACGCAGAGTCAGCAGAGTAAGCAGAGTGGGTCGTAGCGAGCGATGAGTTCTCTGCTACCTCTGCTACCTCTGCGTGAGAATCATCAGGGCCTGACGCGGGATCGGCCGCCCTCTTCTGGACCTGATGTAAGTAATTGCATGACAAAGACTTGAGAAAATAGCAGAACGTGATTTCCGGGGAACGAAGTGAGCGTGGCCCAGTATGCAGCCGCTTCTCGCCGGCCGGGAGGGCGCGGTGACGAATCGCCCGATTCGCCACACCAGCCGCCTGCTCCCGGCCGTCGAGTCGTTTCCAGCGCGTGGCGCGGCCCGGCAGCCGGGCGGCCGCCGCCACGCGAGGTCGCCCGAGGGACGCCGGAGACGGCGTCCAAACCATCCGGGCGCCGTCCCCGTCCAAGGGTGCGTTCGCTCTCCCGACGGCCATCACACCGCACCCGGCGGACTCCCATGCACCCTCGCAACGCTTCCGCGCAGCCGCTCGCCGCGGCGCTCGTGCTCTCGCTTCTGCTCGCCGCCCCGCTCGCCGCCCAGGTGGCGCTCGGCACCGGCGCCGCCGCGCCCGCGCACCGCCCCACCCACGCCGGCACGGCGCCCACCGTGCGCGCCGTGCCCGCCGGCGAGGTGAAGCTCGACGGCGCGCTGGACGACGCGGCGTGGGCCGCCGCCCCGGCGGCCACCGACTTCCGCCAGCAGGACCCGAACGAGGGCCAGCCGGCCACGCAGCGCACCGAGGTGCGCTTCGCCTACGGCCCCGACGCGCTCTACGTGGGCGCCCGCATGCACGACACGCTGGGCGCCGCCGGGGTGCGCACCCGCCTGGCCCGGCGCGACCAGGACGCCGGCGGCGACTGGCTGGAGCTGGTCTTCGACACCTACCACGACCACGCCGGGCGCACCGTCTTCCGCATCAACCCCTCGGGGGTGAAGACCGACGCCGGGCAGGCCTCGCCCTCGGCCGACCCCTCGTGGGACCCCGTCTGGCAGGCCGCCACCCGCGTCGACTCGGCCGGGTGGACGGCCGAGCTGCGCATCCCCTGGTCGCAACTGCGCTTCTCGCGCGACTCGGCGCAGACCTGGGGCGTGCAGATCTGGCGCTACGTCGAGCGGCTGAACGAGATCTCCATGTGGAGCTTCTGGGGGAAGCAGGAGAACGGCGGCCCCGCGTACTTCGGCCACCTGCAGGGCCTCGACGTGGCCCGCCGCCCCGGCGGGTGGGAGGTGATGCCGTACATGCTGGCGCGCGCCGCGTACGTCCGCTCGCCCCAGCCGGGGAGCCCGTTCCACGACGCGAGCGCCTACGACGTGCGCACCGGCGCCGACGTCAAGGCGCTCTTGGGCTCCAACCTGACGCTCTCGGCCACCTTCAACCCCGACTTCGGCCAGGTGGAGGTGGACCCGGCGGTGGTCAACCTCTCCGCCTTCGAGGTCTCCTTCGAGGAGAAGCGCCCCTTCTTCGTGGAGGGGAGCGGCATCCTGGGCTTCGGGGGCCTGAGCTGCTTCACCTGCAGCAACGTGAGCAGCACCAACCTCTTCTACTCGCGGCGGATCGGCCGGCGGCCGCAGGGGGGGATGCCGTTCCGCACCACCTTCAGCGACGTCCCCGAGAACACCCCGATCCTGGGCGCCGCCAAGCTCACCGGCAGGCTCGGCAACGGGCTGGAGATCGGCGTGCTGGAGGCCGTCACCGGGGCCGAGAAGGCCCGCTTCATCGACGCCGCGGGCGCCGAGGTCGAGCGCGAGGTGGAGCCGCTCACCAACTACCTGGTGGGCCGCGTGCGACGCACCTTCCGCGGCGGCAACGCCACCGTGGGCGCCATCGCCACCTCGGTGGCGCGCAGCTTCGGCTACGACACGCTGCGCCACCAGCTCTCCAGCCACGCCGAGGCGCTGGGGGTGGACTGGAACGTCTACTGGAACAACCGCACCTACCGGCTCATGGGCAACGTGGCCGTGAGCAGCGTGGCCGGCGACTCGCTGGCGATCCTGCGGCTGCAGCGCTCCTCGGCGCGCTACTTCCAGCGCCCCGACCGCGAGCACGGGGGCAACGGGCTCTTCTCCGACGCGTACGACCCGTCGCTGACCTCGATGCGCGGCTTCGCGGGGTACGCGCGCCTGGCCAGGGAGGGCGGGCCGCTGCGCTGGGAGACGCAGCTGAACGTGCGCAGCCCCGGCTTCGAGGTGAACGACGCCGCCATCATCACCCGCGCCGACTACGTGTGGACGCTGGTGAACGTGAACCGGCGCTGGACCACGCCCACGCGCTGGTACCGCTACCTCGGCATCACCGCGGGCGCGCAGAACCAGTTCAACTTCGACGGCGACGTGAACGACCGGCAGGTGCACCTCTCGCTCTACGCCGACCTGCCCAACTACTGGGGGACGGGGCTCTACCTGCAGTACCGCCCCGAGGTGTTCGACGAGCGGCTCACCCGCGGCGGCGCCGTCGTGCGCCGCGCCGCCAGCCGCTTCGTGGGGTGGAACCTGAACACCGACATGCGCAAGCCGCTGGCGCTCAGCACCAACCCCGGCTACTTCTGGCGCGAGGACGGCGGCTTCGAGGCGAGCGCCAACCTGGGCGTGCGCTACCGGCCCACCTCGAACGTCTCGCTCACGGTGAGCCCGTCGTTCTTCCGCCTGGAGACGCCGACGCAGTTCGTGGACGCCTTTGCCGACCCCTCGGCGGTGGCCTTCTACGGCCGCCGCGCGGTCTTCGGCGGGCTGTCGCAGCGCACGGTGTCGATGGACACGCGGCTGAACGTCACCTTCAGCCCCACGCTGTCGCTGGAGCTGTTCGCGCAGCCGTTCGTCTCCACCGGCGAGTACCACGACTTCAAGGAGTTCGCCGCGCCGCGCGCGATCGCCAAGACGGAGCTCGGCGAGCGGCTGACCCCCGTGGTCGACGCGGAGGGGCGCGAGACGGCGTACGACCTGGACTCCGACGGCGACGGCGACGCCGACTTCCGGTTCCGCAACCCGGACTTCAACTTCCGCAGCCTGCGGGGCAACGCCGTGCTGCGCTGGGAGTACCGCCCGGGCTCCACGCTCTTCTTCGTGTGGCAGCAGCAGAGGAGCGGCTCCGAGGCATACGGCGACTTCTCCTTCGACCGCGACGCCAGCGCCGTCTTCCGCCAGCACCCCGACAACGTCTTCGTCATCAAGGCCAGCTACTGGCTCGGGCGGTGAAAATCAGTGCGTGAGTGCGAAAGTGCGAAAGTGCGAAAGTAACCGCCGCTTCCATCACTTTCGCACTCTCGCACTTAGCACTTTCGCACTGCCGTTCCGGGCATGTCCCTCCGCTGCGCTCCGGGCCGGGCTGCGCGCGCGGTAGGGCACGATACGACTGTGCCCAACCGCGCCGGGCCCCGGTCGCGCCAAACCCCCGGCGCGCCCGTGTCCCGGCCCTCCGGGCGCGCATCCCTCATGCAGTCATGGCGTTCGGGTGAAAAGGGGTTGCAGCCTCGCGGGGTTGCGAGGCTTTCTGCCGTTGTTGGCGCGACTTCAGTGCCTCTGGGCAACTGGAGCCGCCCCCGGTACGATCCTGGCATCCCCCACCTGCGCACCGGCCCCGATCACCCGTCGTCCGCCGAGTCCCGGGCCGGACGACGCCGGGATGCCGGGAGAGGACTGGACCGGAACGAGGAGGATCGTGATGCGCCGAGCCTATGCCCTGATCCTGCCGCTGGCCGTCTGCGCCTGGCTGGCCGCCTGCGGCGACGAAGAGGAGCCCATCACCGACAGGGAGACCGCGGCATCGGCCGAGTTCGACAGCGCCGCCGCCGCCATCACTCCCGTCGACGAAACCGTCACGGACACCATCGACACCGACGCCGACACCGCCGGCCGTGCCTCCGCCACCCTGCGCGACGCGCAGGGCCAGGAGCTGGGCACGCTCGCGCTCCGGCAGAGGGGGCAGGGGATCGTGGTGGAAGGCCGTCTCTCGGGCCTCCCGGAGGGCCAGCACGGCATCCACCTCCACGCCGTGGGCCGCTGCGACCCGCCGTTCGAGTCCGCCGGGCCGCACTGGAACCCCACCAGCCGCCAGCACGGCACCCAGAACCCGCAGGGCCCGCACGCCGGCGACCTGCCCAGCCTCACCGCCACGGGCGACGGGATCGCCGACGTGGCCGGCACCACTCCGGCCGGCCGGCTGAGCGGCGCCGGCGGCCTGCTCGACGCCGACGGCGCGGCCATCGTCGTCCACGAGAAGGCCGACGACAACCGCACCGACCCCTCGGGCAACTCCGGCGCCCGCATCGCCTGCGGCGTCATCCAGTCCGCCGGAGCCGCCGGCGCCGGCCAGCCGCGGTAATCGCGGTCGGAGCGAGCACGAACGGGCGAGGCCTGTCCCGGCCTCGCCCGTGCTCGCGTCGCTACGATGTCCAGTCGAACCAACTGCTTTCTCACGCAGAGGAAGCAGAGGTAGCAGAGGAAATCGCTGCAAGCGGTGAGTTCTCTGCTGACTCTGCTGACTCTGCTGACTCTGCGTGAGGCTTGTGGTCGTCGTTGTCACTCCGCTCCCTCGCACCAGGCCAGCACCTCCGCGAAGCGCCGGTCCTCCAGCGCCCCGAAGAGCGGGTGCCGCCCCAGCCGCGCCCGCGACACCGCCGGGCTGGTGAGCCCGCAGAGGAAGCGCGCCTGCTGCCGCGGGTGAGCGAGCGCCTCCGGGTGCTGCTCCGCCAGCGCGCGGAAGGCGGCGGCGTGCGGCCGCATCGGCGCGTCGATCGGCGGCAAAGCCGGCGGGGCGGGGAAGGCGGCCGGCACGCCCGTGTCGCAGAAGGTGCAGTGGCCGCACGGCACCTCGCTCACCTCGCCGAAGTGCGCCAGCAGCCCGTTGGTGATGCACCCCTCCCGCCCCGCCAGGTCCACCACCGCCTGCACCCGCCCGATCTCCGAGCGCTCGCGCCGGGCGAAGCGCTCCACCAGTTCCGCCACCAGCGCGTCCGCGTCCGGCCGCGCCGCGATGCGCGTGAAGCGCTGGCGCGCGTCGCTCACCTCCACGTCGGCCCACCCCTGCTCGCCCAGGTACTCCACCGCGCGCACCACGCGGCCGCGCTCCGCGCCGAGCTTCGCCGCCACGTCCTCCGGCGAGAGCGTGTACCACTGCCTCCCGGAGCGCGCCGCGCGGAAGATCCCTTCCACGAAGCTCCTGCGCTCGCCGGCGAACTTCTCGAACAGCTCCGCCTCGGCGATGCGCAGCCGCACCCGGTACCCCGCGTAGAACGGCGTCCCCTGCCGCAGCACGCCCAGCAGCTCGAGGTAGGTGAGCGCCGTCTTCACCACCAGCTGCCGGATGTCGTGGCGGCTGGAGAGGTCGTAGACGCTCACGTCGAACGCCGGCCCCGCCGCGAGCAGCTCGTCCACCAGGCCGCGCACGCTCGCCTCGGTCGGCGTGTCGCCCCAGGCGAAGTTCTCCAGCGTGGCCACATCGTCCAGCCCGCCCAGCAGCTCCACCGTGGATGGCAGCCCGTCGCGCCCGGCGCGGCCGATCTCCTGGCTGTAGCTCTCCAGGCCCTTAGGGAGGTTGTAGTGGTAGACGTAGCGCACGTCCGCCTTGTCGATCCCCATGCCGAACGCGATCGTGGCCACCACGAACGCCCGGTCCGACGCCTTCCACCACTCCTGCACCTGCGCGCGCACCTCGTCGCCCAGCCCCGCGTGGTAGGGGCGCGCCTCGACGCCCGCGTCCGCCAGGAGCCGCGCCACCCGCTCCGCCGTCTTCTGCAGCGTCACGTAGACGATCCCCGATCCGGCCGGCCGCGAGCGGACCGCCTCCACCAAGGCGCGGTCGCGCTCGGCAGGCGGCGTGGGGCGGACGGAGAGGAAGAGGTTGGGGCGGTGGAAGCCCGTCACCACCGCGCACTCGCGGGCGATGCCGAAGCTGGCGCAGACGTCCTCCACCACCTGCGGCGTGGCCGTGGCGGTGAGCGCCAGCACGCGCTCGGCGCCCAGCGCGCGCGCCGTGTCGGCCAGCTTCAGGTAGTCGGGGCGGAAGTTGTGGCCCCACTCCGAGATGCAGTGCGCCTCGTCCACCGCGAACAGCGCGATGCGCACCCGCCCGAGCAGCTCCAGGAAGCGCTCGTTGTTGAAGCGCTCCGGCGCCGCGTACAGCAGCCGGAGCGTCCCCGCCAGCAGGCGCTTCTCGACGGCGCGCGCCTCGTCGGCCGTGAGCGAGCTGTCCAGCCGCGCCGCGTCGATCCCCAGCGCACCCAGCGCGTCGATCTGGTCCTTCATCAGCGCGATGAGCGGCGAGACGACGAGCGTCACCCCGTCCAGCAGCAGCGCGGGGAGCTGGTAGCAGAGCGACTTGCCGCCGCCCGTGGGGAACACCGCCAGCGCGCCGCCGCGCTCCAGGAGCGCCCGGATCACCGTCTCCTGCCCGGGCCGGAACTCCTGGAGCCCGAAGCGCTGGTGCAGCACCGCGTGCAGGTCGGCCGCGCCGGCCGGCGGGAGCGTGGTCCCGGGCACCGCTTCCTCGATGGTCGTCATGGGATCGGGAGAAAGGGAGGGAAGGGAACGTGCACTTCGTCCACTTTACTCCCGCGAACGTAAGGACCCGAAGCGCGCTGCGCAAGACTCTCGTCGCCGATCACGGCATTCTCGTTCGTCTCGTGGCCCGTCGCGAGCGGGCGCGGGCAAACTCATGCCGGAAATGACCTTGCGGCGCGACGTCTCCCGGCCGGCGACGCGCATCAGGCGGCGTCGAAGAGCCCGAGCTGCCCCCGCGCGTCGTGAGGCCGGCGGAAGGCGGCAGTGGAGAGCGGGGGGAGGTCGCGGTCGAGCCCTGTCTTGCGGCAGGCGGCCTCGAAGAGGACGCGCATCTGCTCCGCGAAGACGCCATCGCCGCGCATCCGCTTCTCCCAGGTGGAGTCGTACAGCTTCCCGCCGCGGATGGCGCGGATGCGGTTGAGCACCTTGTCCTTGCGCTCGGGGAAGTGCGTCTCCAGCCAGCGCTCGAACAGGTCCTTGATGGCGTACGGCAGCCTGAGCGGGATGTACCCCGCGCCGCGCGCCCCCGCCTCGGCCGAGGCCTTGAGGATCGCCGGCACCTCGTGGTCGGTGAGCCCGGGGACCACCGGCGCGACCAGGACGCGCACGGGGACGCCGGCCTTCGCCAGCGTCTCGATCGCCTGCAGCCGCCGCTTCGGGGTCGACGTGCGCGGCTCCATCACCCGCTGCAGCTTTTCGTCCAGCGTGGTGATCGACACGTTGACGTGGGCCGCGCCGAACGACGCCAGCTCTCCCAGCAGGTCGGCGTCGCGGGTGACCAGGTGGTTCTTGGTGACGATCCCCACCGGGTTGCGGAACTCGGCCAGCACCTCCAGGCAGCCGCGCGTGAGCCCGAGCTTCCGCTCGACCGGCTGGTAGCAGTCGGTGACGCCGCTGATGGCGATGGTCTGCGGCGTCCAGCGCGGGCTGGCCAGCTCGCGGCGCAGCAGCGCGGGCGCGTCCTCCTTCACCAGGATACGCGTCTCGAAGTCGAGCCCCGACGAGAAGCCGAGGTACTCGTGCGTGGGCCGCGCGAAGCAGTAGATGCACCCGTGCTCGCAGCCGCGGTACGGGTTCACGCTGGTGTCGAACGGCACGTCGGGGCTGTCGTTGCGCGCGATGACGCTCTTCGACGTGTCGCGCAGGAACACCGTGCGCGGCCCCGGCGCCGCCTCGTCGTACTCGCGGTCGAGCTCGTCGAGGTCCGGCAGCACCTCGATCGGCTCGAACCGGTTCGGCGGGTTCCACGCCGCCCCGCGCCCGCGGATCTTCACCAGCGGCTGCGCGGGCGCGTCCGGGACCACGCCCTCGTCGTCGTACGTGTGCGTCCACTCCATGCACGAAAGATAAACCCGAATACATTCCGAAACAACCTTTCGGAGCGGCCCGGGATCTATCGGGTGTTCTGAAGCGGGCCGTTCGATGCATCCCCCATTCGCCCTCCGGAGGTATCGATGACGAAGATGCGTGGTCCGGCGCGGATCGGCGTCGCGCTGGCGCTGGCGGTCCCGGCGTGCGCGCCCGCCCGGCAGAGCCCCGCCCCGGCTCCGGAGGACCCGGCTCCGGTCGTGATGCAGCCGGGGGACGCGGCCCTGGACGAGCTGCTGAAGAGCGGGCGTGTCGAGCTGCTGGAGGCCGCCACGGTGGGGGTGGTGATGAGCGAGGGGATGCCGGTCGCCTGTCCGCGGAGCGTCCCCTTCATGCCCGTCGTCCCGGTGGACTCCAGCGGCGACCGGGGGATGAACGCCGGCCCCGTGAAGCCGTCGCCCTGCCCGCCGCTCGCCCAGCGCGGCTCGATGGCGGGAGCCCCGTCCGCCGACAGCACGGCTTTCGTCCGCTTCCCGAACGGGAGCCGCGTCTGGTTCTATCCCGCGGACACGGCGAAGGCGCGCGGGAAGCGGTGACCGTCCATCGCTCCGGGCTCTTGCGCGCCGCCGCCCGCCTGCGTATCCGATGGCGCACGCTCGCCGCGCTGGCGACGCTGCTCGCGGTGTCGTGCGCGGGCGGGGCGGGGAAGGCGGGAACGGACGGGGAGAGGGGAGGGGCGATGCGGTTTCTGGCGCTGGGCGACTCCTACACCATCGGCGAGGGCGTGGCGGAGGGCGAGCGCTGGCCCGCGCGGCTGGCGGCGCTCCTGCGCGGGCGCGGCGTGGAGGTGGCGGACCCGGAGATCGTCGCGCGCACCGGGTGGACCACCGACGAGCTGGCGGACGCCATCGACCGCGCCCGGCCCCGGGGCCCCTACGCGCTGGTGACGCTGCTGATCGGCGTCAACAACCAGTACCGCGGGCGCGGCGTGGACGAGTACCGCGCGCAGTTCCGCGACCTGCTGGAGCGCGCCGTCGCCTTCGCGGGCGGCGAGCCGGGGCGCGTGGTGGTCCTCTCCATCCCCGACTGGGGGGTGACGCCGTTCGCCGCCGGGCGCGACCGCGCGCAGATCGCCGCCGGGATCGACGCGTTCAACGCCGCGGCGCGCAAAGAGACGGCGTCCCGCGGCGCGCGCTGGGTGGACGTGACGCCGCGCTCCCGCGCCGCCGGCGGCGACCCGGCGTACTTGGTCGCCGACCGCCTGCACCCTTCCGGCAGGGCGTACGAGGAGTGGGCGCGGCTCGCGCTCCCCGCCGCCCTCGCCGCCCTCGGCCCGCCCGCCCGCTGACCGTCAACCGACTGATTACCAAATCCGGAAAAACAGCGGGGCCTCACGCAGAGTCAGCAGAGTCAACAGAGGTGTTTCCTCTGCTAACTCTGCTAACTCTGCTGACTCTGCGTGAGAAATGATCTTTGATCGGATTCGACATGAAAACGCCGGAGGCGCCCCGCTGCGGAGCGCCTCCGGCGTTTCTCGCTTCCTCCGCGGCCGCGTCAGTCCGAGCGCGCCTGCGCGGTGTCGAGCTGGACCGTCTTCCCCTTCACCAGCAGCCGCACGCGCTCGCCCACGTCGTGCTCGGCGAAGGCTTCGAGCGGCACCTCGGCGGTGTAGGTGTCGTCGCCGTCGCGGAAGGTGAGCACGTAGCGCTGCTTCTTCTCGCCCTCGCGCTGGTCGTCGTCCAGGCGCATCGCGGGCCAGCGCGGCGGGTCGGCGGCGCCGCGCGCGGCCAGGAGGGTGTCGGGGACCCAGCGCTTGATGCGGTACTCGTACTTCGTCGCGTAGATCGGCTCGCGGCGGTAGACCGGCTCCTGGTACTCCTCGGTGCGGTAGCGCGTCTCGTAGACCGGCTCGTTGCAGTAGACGTCCTCGAAGTAGCCGTTCCCGTTGTCGCGCTGCCCACAGACCTTCTGCTCGGTGCCGGTCTGCACCCGCTCGGAGACCTGGCGCGTGCGCGTCTCGTAGTGGTCGATCACCTGCCGCCAGTCGCGCACGTCGCGGTACGAGCGCACCAGCGAGCCGCCCGAGGGCAGCGACCAGTCGGACTCGGTGACGGTGCGGTGCTCCTCCACCTGCACCTCGCGCTGCCACTCCTTGGCCGCGACCACCGCCTCCACGTTGCGCGTGCGGTTGGTCCACGCGCAGAAGCCCACCAGCACCGCCAGCGCGCCGGCCAGCGTCCGCCCGCCGCGCGACTTCTTGGGGCGCGGCGGCAGGGCGGCGGCCGCCTGGATCGGCGCGGCCCCTCCCCCGCGCGGCACCTCGCCGCCGCCGTACCGCCGCGTCACCTGCGTGGGGCTGCTCCCGCGCGGCGCGCCGCAGCCGGGGCAGTCGTCGTCCGTGGCGCGGGCGCTGGCGCCGCAGTGCTCGCACACCCAGTCGGCCCCGGCGCGCGCCTGCTCCAGCCGGGCGGCGTCGGTGACCTCGGGCGCGTCCTCGGGGAGGTAGAAGCGGATCCCCTTCGGCCGGGGGCTCCCGCACCCGGTGCAGTTGACGTCCCGGCCGAACTGCCCCACGGCACCACAGCTCGGGCAGTCCCAGCGTCCTTCGCGAACGGCCATCTCGGTTGCGTTACTCCGGCGCGCCCGGGGCGGGCGCCTTGGGGTGTGACGGTTTCATCTCACGGGGAGACGCGGCGCTCGGCCGCAGGGCGGGTTTGGGTACGGCGAAAGATGGCAACGAGTTGCAGCCGGTGCAAGCGGACGGGATCGGTCTCCGGAACGGACGCTCTTTACATCGGCGTTCACTCCGTGTACTTCGTTGCGTCGAACGCAGGGTTCCGCGCGGGCGGGATCGGGACGGGGCGCGGTTGGTGGACGACGGGAGATCACGAGGTCGCCGCGCGGGCCGGTGCTGGCGGCGGGGGCGGGCGATCTTCTGGCGTGCATTCGCGCGGCGCGGGCGTCACGCAGGGGCGTGTTCGCCACAGACGTGTGGAGGGCGCGCCCCAGCCCGGTGGCTTCGGCAATGTGTTCCGATGGCGGCCAGGCCGTTTCCCTGCAAGCGGATGGAACGCGGACGTGAGGGGCTTAGCCCGGTGGAACGCGGGGTGCGTTCAGGGAGCGGCACCGGGGGCGATTGGCACCCGGTGGCCGCGCTCTCCGCGGGGCTGATATCGATCCACCAAGAACACGTGGAGTCTCTGATGGCAAAGCTGAAGCTGGACCTGGACGCGATTCGCGTGGAGACTTTCGAAGCCGCGCCACCGCTGGTGCTGGATCTGGAGATTCCGGTTACGCTCCCCAGCGATCACCGGTTGGGCTGCTGCCAGTACTGAGCGGCGGGAACCGAGAAAATGGCGGCCCCGGCGGATGCTTCCGCCCGGGGCCGCTTTCCGCCTGGTACTGCAGCCGTGCAGCGTCGTCTCCGGTGATGGGGCAGCGGGCACGCTATTGTCGACGAAGCGCAAGGCGGGACGGCCGCCTCACGCCTCCGCCGCGTCCACCAACCGCAGCTCCCCGGCGGGCTCCGGCGCGTCGGCGGCGCCGTACTCCTCGCGGTACATGCGCAGCAGCTCGAAGAAGTAGGCGATGGCCAGCGGGCCCAGCAGCACGCCCAGGATGCCGAAGTACTTGAGCCCCGCGAACGCCCCCACCAGCGTGGCCATCGGGTGGATGTTCGAGACGGCGCGGTAGACGAAGAGCCGCACCAGGTTGTCCACCGACCCCGCCACGAACCCCACCCCCAGCAGCACCCCCGCCTCCACGAGCCTGCCCCCGGCCGCCAGCGCCACCACGCCCGGGAGCCAGATCAGCGCGCTCCCCATGATCGGCAGCACCGAGGCGAGCGCGGTCATGAAGCCCCAGAACGCCGCGCTCGGCAGCCCCACCGCCCAGAACGCCAGCCCCACGATCGTCCCCTGGATGATGGCCGTGAGCGCGGTGCCCACCAGGGTGGCCTCGGTCACCAGGAGGAAGCGCTCGCGCAGGCTGTCGGCCGTGCGGTCGGAGAAGGGGAGGAGCTCGCGCACGTGCGGCCACACCGCGCCGCGCGACACCAGCAGGTAGTAGACGCCGAAGAAGGCGATCACCAGCGCCAGCAGGCCGCGCGCGGCGCTCCCCACGAAGCCGAGCGCCTGCTGCGAGAGCCAGCTCACGATCGAGCCGCCGGCGGCCGCCATCTGCGCGCCCACGTCCACCCCGGCCACGCGCAGCTCCGACAGCCGGGTGAAGAGCTGGCTCTGCTGCATCCCGCGCAGCGTATTGGGCGCCTCGTTGAGCACCAGGCCCAGGAGCGTGGCGCCGGGGAGGAGGATCAGCACCAGGGCCACGGCCGTCACCAGGAGGGCCGCCAGGCGGGGCGGCAGCCTGCGCGCGAGCCGGCGGTGCGAGGGGGCGCAGATCACGTACAGCACGGCCGCGCCCAGGAGCCCCGCCGCGAACGGCAGCAGCGCGACCACGATCACGACGCCGAGGACGGCCACGAGCGCGGCGGCCCTCTGTTTCCGGGTGTGGAGGAACGGCATGGAGCGGAAGGGGATGCGGGGTGCCACGTCGCCCGGCGGGCGCTACGGATGATAGCGGTACGGGGCGAGTTCCGGAACGGTTTCGGGCGATCCG
>DASVWD010000124.1 GCA_036389795.1 Longimicrobium sp. | reverse complement strand
GCCCGCGGGGCCGCGCAGCCAGCCGCGGTGCGTGCCCGAGACGGTGCTCTGGTAGTAGGTGCCGTTCGGGTGGATGTCGTAGTCGCCCGCGCCGGTGAGGCTCCCCGTGTACAGCGTGCAGCTGGTGCAGGGGGCGCCCGGCGGCGGCGGCGGCGGCGTGACGGTGCCGTCGGTCAGCGGCGAGTAGAGGAGCCGGTTGGGCGAGCCGGTGCCGGCGCCAGTCACCTTCCCCGTGGTGGCGCTGTTGATGATGGCGCTGGCCACGGTGGACTGCGTGGCCGAGGTGTTCCCCTGCAGGTAGAGCGCGGCCACGCCCGCGGTGTGCGGGCTGGCCATCGAGGTGCCGCTGATGGTGTTGGTGGCCGTGTTGCTGCTGTACCACGACGAGGTGATGCTGCTCCCCGGGGCGAAGACGTCCACGCAGCTGCCGTAGTTGGAGAACGACGAGCGGGCGTCGGTGCTGGTGGTGGAGCCCACCGTGATCGCCTCGGTGACGCGCGCGGGCGAGACGTTGCACGCGTCCTGGCTCTCGTTGCCCGCCGCCACCACGGCGATCACGCCGGCCGTGATCAGGCGGCGCACGGCGTCGTCCATGGCGGTGGAGGCGCCGCCGCCCAGCGACATGTTGGCCACGGCGGGGCGGATGGCGTTCTGCGCCGTCCAGTCGATCCCCGCGATGATGGTGGAGGTGGAGCCGGTGTTGCCGCAGGCGAACACGCGCACGCCGATCAGGGTGACGCCCTTGGCCACGCCGTAGGTGGCGCCGCCCACGGTGCCGGCCACGTGGGTGCCGTGCCCGTTGCAGTCCGTGCTGCCGTCGCCGATGAAGTCGCGCCCGATGGAGGCGCGGCCGCCGAACTCGTTGTGCGTGGTGCGGATGCCGGTGTCGATGATGTACGCCCGGATGCCCGCGCCGGTGGGCGTGTAGTTGTAGGTGCCGTTCAGCGGGAGGTCGCGCTGGTCGATGCGGTCGAGCCCCCAGGTGGCGTTCGTCTGCGTGGTGCTGAGCGTGACCGTCTGGTCCTGCTCGACGTAGGCCACGGCGGGGTTGTGCTGCAGGGCGTTGAGCTGCCCGGCGTTGAGCGTGGCCGCGAAGCCGTTGAGCGCCGCCGTGTACACGTGGCGCGGGCTCACGCCGGCCACGGCGGCCACGGCGCGCGGGTCCGCGCCCTCCTCGAGCACCACGATGTACGAGCCCTCCACGGCCCGTCCCGGCGCGGCGGCCAGGAGCGGCGCCTGCACGGCGGGGCGCGTGGCGACGGGGGTGGAGTCCTGCCCGGAGCAGGCGGCCAGGGCCGCGAGCGCCGCGAGCGCGAGGGGTTTGACTGAGCGCATGTGCATGTAGCGTCCTCCCACGTGGTGGATGAGGCGCGCGGGACGCTGCCCGCGCCGGGGTGCCGGCGCCCTCGGGGCCGGCGGAAACGCTCCGAAGACCACATCGCCCCGGGCGGCCGGGACCTGCTCCCGGCGCCCGCGCGCGGACCTGCGCATGTCGTGCTGAGCGGCGGCGGGGGAAGCACGCGGCGGACCGCGGGGCCGGGCGCGCCTAAGCCGTTCGCGGGAACCGGCTTGACCGGAACCCGTGCCTTTGGGGCCGCGCGAGATGTTGGTGCACGCGCACCGAACCGGTGCACCGAGACGGTGCGGAAGGGTCACGCGGAGAGGTCTGCGTGCCCTGGCCGACTCCGGCGTGGCGGCGGGGAGCCCTCACCCGCCGCCTTAGAGCGGCAACCCTCTCCCGACTTCGGGAGAGGGTGGACTTTGCGCTTCCTCGCAGTTCGGGAATGTGGTTTCACGCAAAATCTTGCGCACGGTCCTCGGCATGCCTCGACGGGCGGGGAGGGTGCATGCGCGGAAGGTGGAGCGACGCGCGGATCCAGGCGTCGCGCGGACTCGCGGGCTCGCCCCTACGGAACTCATCACGGAGACGGGCTCTGCGTGAGGGATGCGCGCCCGGAGGGCCGGGACGCCGCCGCCACAGGGGGTATCGTGGCGGCGGTGGCCCGGCGCCGTTGGGCACAGTGGTATCGTGCCCTACGGCGCGCGCAGCCCGGCCCGGAGCGCAGCGGAGGGACACGCCCAGAACCGCAGTGCGAAGTGCGTGCATAAAGCGAACGGGCGCGGGGGAGAGATTCCCCCGCGCCCGCCCGGCTACCGCGGATGTCCGTTGCCGGACCCCGTCATCAGAAATTCGTGAACAGGAACAGGTTCGGGGTGCCGTAGCGCTTGCTGCTGCGGTGCAGGGTGATGGTGCCGGACTTGGCGATCCCCTTGATGGCGGCCGTCACCTGCGCCGGGGTCGCCGTCGTGTTGGTCGACAGGTACAGCGCGGCCACGCCGGCCACGTGCGGCGACGCCATCGAGGTGCCGCTCTTGGTCACGACCTGGTTGACGTTCGAGTAGTCCGACGAGTAGATGGCCGAGCCCGGGGCCAGGATGTCCACGCAGGTGCCGTAGTTGGAGAAGCTCGACTCGGCGTCGCTGCTGGTGGTGGAGCCCACGGTGATCACGTTCGGCGCCTTGGCCGGCGCCTCGGTGCAGGCGTCGATCGGCTGGCCGGCGAAGTTGCCGTTGCCGGCCGCCACGGCCACGGTGAAGCCCGCCGCCACCAGGTTGGTGGCCGCGTCGGCCACCGCCTGCACGTTGCCGTAGCCCAGGCTCATGTTCACCACGCCCGGCTTCTGGCCGTTGGCGGCGATCCAGTTCATCCCGTCGATCACCATCGAGGCGGTGCCGCCGCCCGAGCAGTTCACCACGCGGCCCATCCAGATGGTGGCGCCCTTGGCCACGCCCGAGTAGAGGCCGCCCACGGTGCCCGCCACGTGCGTGCCGTGGCCGTGGCAGTCGCTGGCGTCGCCGCGGCCGTCGTTCACGAAGTCACCGCCGTTGCCGTTGGGGATGTAGTTGGAGTGCCCCACCAGGTCCACGTGGTTCAGGTTGATGCCGCTGTCCAGGATGTAGGCGTTCACGCCCGCGCCGCTGGCGGTGTAGGTGTAGCTCTGGTCCAGCGGGAGGTCCGCGTCGTCGATGCGGTCCAGGCCCCACGAGAAGAGGTTGGCGGTCTGGGTGGTGAAGAGCCGCACCTCGGCGTCGGGCTCGACGTACGCCACGCGCGGGTCGCTGCGCAGCGCCGACACCTGCTCGGGCGTCAGCTCGGCGGCGAAGCCGTCGAGGACCGCGCCGTACACGTGGGTGGGCCGGATGCCCGCCTCGGTGGTGAAGTCGCGGATGGCGCCGACGACGGAGCGGCGCGCGCCCATGCTGCCGCCCTTGAAGACGACGATGTACTTGCCGGCGGCGGCGGCCGGCGCCTGCAGCGGCGCGACGGGGCTCTGGCTCTGGTCGGAGCAGGCGGCCGCGAGGGCCAGGAGCGGGACCATCAGGGTGAGACGGCGCTTCATCGGGCACTCCTAGGGCGGTAAGAAACGCGTGCACCGCCCGGGGTGGGCGGGGCGATCCGGATGTCGATCTCTCGTCCGTGGCAGCGTGGCTCGGCGGGACCGGGTGGGATCTGGCGCCGGGGGAAAGCAGGGAGTGCGCCAAACTTTTTACATCAGTTAAGTTGTTTGTGTAAGGCAGTTTACGAACGGCTGTAGTGCATTTCCCCACAGCAATTGTTGGTGCAGCCGCACCGATCTGGTGCACCGCTCCGGTGCACCAGCCCGCGGGACGTCCCGCACTGCACCATGTCGGTGCAGTTGCACCGGACGGCAGGGCAGTGCCCCCGCGAACCGCGCACGGGCAGGCGGCGGGTGGGGGCGGACCCAAAGCGAGTGGGCGCGGAGGAGAGATCCCCCGCGCCCACTCGCATCCGCCATACTTTCGTACTTCCGTACTCTCGTACTTCCGTACTCTCGTACTTCCGTACTTCGTACCCCGTACCCTCTCCGGCTCAGTAGTTCGTGAACAGGAACCGGTTGGGCGTGCCGTAGCGCTTGCTCTTGCTGTGCAGCGTGATGG
This sequence comes from Longimicrobium sp., assembly GCA_036389795.1. Classification (NCBI taxonomy): domain Bacteria; kingdom Pseudomonadati; phylum Gemmatimonadota; class Longimicrobiia; order Longimicrobiales; family Longimicrobiaceae; genus Longimicrobium; species Longimicrobium sp. The sequence goes on along the minus strand of DASVWD010000124.1, from coordinate 13,520 downwards.
TGTTGAGCTTCGCGTTGTTCTTGATGGCGGCCGTCACCTGCGCCGGGGTGGCGGTCGGGTTGGCCGACAGGTACAGCGCGGCCACGCCGGCCACGTGCGGCGAGGCCATCGAGGTGCCGCTCTTGGTGACGACCTGGTTGGTGACCAGATAGTCCGACGAGTAGATGGCCACGCCCGGCGCCAGGATGTCGACGCAGGTGCCGTAGTTGGAGAACGAGGCTTCCTTGTCGGTCTGGTCGGTGGCGCCCGTGGTCAGCACGTTCGGCGCGTTGGCCGGGCTCTCGGTGCAGGCGTCGAGCGGCACGCCCGCGAAGTTGCCGTTGCCGGCGGCCACCGCCACCGTGAAGCCCGCCGCCACCAGGCGCTCGGCGGCGTCGCGCACCGAGGTCACGTTGCCGTAGCCCAGGCTCATGTTCACCACGCCCGGCTTCAGGCCGTTGCGCGCGATCCAGTCCATCCCGGCGACCACCATGGAGGCGTTGCCGCCGCCCGAGCAGTTCACCACGCGGCCCATCCAGATGGTGACGCCCTTGGCCACGCCCGAGTAGGTGCCGCCCACGGTGCCCGCCACGTGCGAGCCGTGCCCGTGGCAGTCGCTGGCGTCGCCGTGGCCGTCGCCCACGAAGTCGCCGCCGCTGCCGTTGGGGATGTAGTTGGCGCGGCCCACGTAGTCCAGGTGGTTCAGGTTGATCCCCGAGTCCAGGATGTAGGCGTTCACGCCCGCCCCGGTGGCCGTGTAGGTGTAGGCCTGGTTGAGCGGCAGGTCGGTGTTGTCGATGCGGTCCAGCCCCCAGGAGATCGGGTTGGCCTGGGTGGTGAAGAGGCGCACCTCGGCGTCGGGCTCGACGTACGCCACGCGCGGGTCGCCGCGCAGCGCCGACACCTGCCCGGCCGTGAGCTCGGCGGCGAAGCCCTCCAGCACGGTGCCGAAGACGTGGCTGGGCTGGAGCCCCGCTTCGGTGGCGTAGTCGCGGATGGCGCCGACGACCGAGCGGCGCGGGGCCAGGCTGCCGCCCTTGAAGACGACGATGTACTTCCCGGCGGCGGCCGCCTCGGGCGCCTGCAGCGGCGCGACGGGGCTCTGGGTCTGGTCGGAGCAGGCGGCGGCGACGGCGAGGAACGGCAGGAGCAGCGCAAGACGACGCTTCATCGGGACACCTTCCGGGTGGGGGAAGCGCGGCGCCGCCCCGGGACGGGCGGCGCGATCCTGGGGTTCGCGGTGCCGGGAGGGAACCCGGCGGAGCCGCGGTGGATCGGCGCGCCGTGTAAGCAGCGATCGGACCAACCGCGATCGCGCGCTAAGCAGTCGATTCGCAGATACTTAGCCTGTTTCCACCAACACGGCTCCCGATGCAGGCTGGTGCAGGCGCACCACAGTGGTGCAACTCGTTGGAAATCAAAGGTTTACGATAGATCCGAACGGGCCGGAACAGGTTACCTCCGCCATTCCGCCGTGAAAGGTGTTCCTTGGGATCCAGATACCGTCGACATCCAAGTCTGGCGAGCATTGTTTGAGTGGTCGTAACTTGTTGCATGATTTACACATGGACTTGTCTTGCCCGCGATTCGTTCATATAATCCATCGCCCTCCGCGCCTATCGTGACATTCATGTCGCGAGGTGATCGTGAGTTCTAATCGACCTCCAGAGGCCACTCGGTTGGCCTGTAGGTGCACGAGCGATGCACCGCCTGAGGTCTTCGGACCTTCCCACCCCCTTCCCTTCAGGAGCTTCCATGCTGACCCGATGCCGCGCGGCAGTCGGCGCGCTGGCGCTCGCGATTCTCACGACCGCATGTGCCGATCTGCCGTCCGCACCTGACTCCGCCCGAATAGACGCAGCCCAAACTCAGGTTACGCCGGCATCGCCCGGCCGGCTGCAATCGTTCGTGTGCATCACGCGCCTCGCAAGGCCCGGTGAACCATCCACCTGGAGCGCGGCGGTGACGCGTGTCAGGTTCTCCGCTTCGGAACTGGATCCCGAGGGGCGAACCACCGCCTATCGGTACCGGGGATACACCCCGGGCGACCAGATCGTCGCGGCGGTCGATTGCGTGATCCCGGCCACCGATGCGGCGGTAGCACGGATGAACCGCTGGCTGGACGTGGACAGGTGGCACCGGCTGGGGAGCACGCCGGGGAACCCTGGCGTGCGGCTGTCAATGGGTTCGGCCCGGTTCGAAGAGGTCGAGAGCTCGGAGACGGCGCTGGCCCCCGTTGTCGCCACCGGCCAGTGGTGCGGGCCGAACCAGATCGGGACGTATCCTGAATGCTATCCGATCACGTCCGGAACCCCACCCATAGATGAGCCGACCACAGATCCCTATTCGGATTGGACCTGGTGGGGGGGCGTTGACACCGAAACGGAGCCTGACGACGGCACCGGGCGCGATCCATGCCAGCGGAATGCTGAGAAGGTTTGTGTGACCAGGGAAGTCGAGCCTGACGAGTGGACGAAGCTCCTGGAGCGGATCGAGCAGATCAAGGACCATCCCGCGGAGTGCGCGGGTGCAAAGCAGGCCCTGCGTGGCCTGGCGGCCCGGGGCAGAGAGTCCCAGCGCCTCCGCTTCTGGGACGGCTACGACGTGACTACCGATCCAGCGACTGGGGAGCGCAGCCAGAGATTTGGCCAGACCATGAAGGACGCGCAGGGCCCCTACATTGAGTATGACTCACATTGGGTTTGGAACGAGCCCTCGCTGCTCGTACACGAGGGGCTTCATCTCTATTTCTTCCAGAACCCTCACCCCACGCTCACTAACGATGAAGATCTCCACAAGTACATCCACAGCATCGACCAGGATTGCGTATGACTGCCCGGATTCAGTTCCGGCGCTGCGTGAGCACGCACCGGCCGTGGCGGATCTCAATGCTCGTCCTTCTCGCCAGCGGCATCGCGGCCACGCTCCCCTGCCCCTCCGCGGCACAGGTGCCCCCTGCGGCAACGGCCGACAGCGGATCGCCGACGCTCGAGCGGCGGATGAAGGCCTTCCTGGAGGCCGTCCGCCGGGGGAGTAGCGACAGCATCGCCACGTTTTTCCCGCGAGCCGGGGATTTCACCTACCTGCACACCGAGCACCGAGCGGACGGAACTCGCGTGGGCACCTGGCGGTTCCCCGCCGCGGAGGCGCCCCGGGCGATCGGCTCCCGCGGGCCGCTGTGGGAATCGTTCACCATCCAGTTCGAAGGACAGCCGATCGGCCGCTTCGCGCACCAAGTGATGCACCGCGGAACGGCGTGGAGCCGTGCGCGAGGAAACCGCTTCGTTCCACCCGGTGCGTCTCCCGCCTCGGGGATATTCGTGGAGTGGAGACAGGAGAACGGCACCTGGGTGATCTCGGCGTTCGCGGACGAGTCCTTCAAGGGCGTGCCACTGCCCTCCTGGTGCTGCTGAGCGTGCCAGCTGCGGTGATCTGCTCGCCGACGTGATCCACGGACGCCGGATCGAGCCTGCATGAAAACACGTGGCCGCGAGGAGGCTCCTCCCCGCGACCACGCACTTCCGTACTTCCGTACTTCCGTACTTCCGTACTTCCGTACTTCCGTACCCGTCCTCAGTAGCCCGTGAACAGGAACAGGTTCGGCGTGCCGTAGGTGCGGCTGCGGCTGTGCAGCGAGATGGTGTTGGGCGTGCCGGCCGCCTTGAGCGCGCTGGTCACCTGCGCCGGCGTGGCCGTGGGGTTCAGCGACAGGTACAGCGCGCCCACGCCGGCCACGTGCGGGCTGGCCATCGAGGTGCCGCTGATGGTGTTGGTGGCCGTGTCGTTGGTGTACCACGTCGAGGTGATGCTCGAGCCCGGGGCCAGGATGTCCACGCAGGTGCCGTAGTTGGAGAAGCTCGACTCGGCGTCGCTGCTGGTGGTGGAGCCGGTGGTCATCACGCTGGGCGCCCCGCCCGGGGCCTGCGTGCAGGCGTTCTGCGGGATGCCGAAGATGTTGCCGTTGCCCGCCGCCACGGCCACGAAGAAGCCCGCCGCCACCAGGCGCTCGGCCGCGTCGCGCACCGACTGCACGTTGCCGTAGCCCAGGCTCATGTTCACCACGCCCGGCTTGCTTCCGTTGGCCGCCACCCAGTCCATGGCCGCGATCACCATCGAGGCGTCGCCGCCGCCCGAGCAGTTGACCACGCGGGCCCCGCGCAGCTGCACCGCCTTGGCCAGGCCGTAGGTGGTGGAGCCGATGGTGCCGGCCACGTGCGTGCCGTGCCCGTGGCAGTCCTCGGCGTTGGCGCGGCCGTCGCCCACGAAGTCGCCGCCGCGGCCGTTGGCCACGTAGTCGGCGCGCCCGGCGAACTGCGTGTGGCTCTTGCGGATCCCGGTGTCCAGGATGTACGCGGTCACCCCGGCGCCCGTGGCCAGGTAGGTGAAGGTGCCCGAGAGCGGCAGGTCCGCCTGGTCCACGCGGTCGATCCCCCAGGTGGCGCCCGTCTGGGTGGTGAAGAGCTGCGCCCGGGCGTCGGGCTCCACGTACGCCACCCGCGGGTCGGCGCGCAGCGCGGCCACCTGCGCGGCCGACAACTCGGCGGCGAAGCCCTTGAGCACGGTGCCGTAGACGAACTTCGGCTGCACGCCGCTCGCTTCGGCCATGCCGCGGATCTCCGCCGCCACCGACAGGCGCGGCCCGCGGAAGCCGGCGTCCTTCATCACCACGATGTACTTCGCGGCGGCGGCGGGAGCCGTCTCCAGGGCGCCGACCGGGCTTTCGGTCTGGTCCGAGCAGGCGGCGAGGGCCAGGGCGGCCATCAGGGCGAGGCTGCGCTTCATCTGCGATCTCCCTGCGTGCGGTGGGTGGCGGGCGCCGCGCTGCCGTGCGTCGGAGCGGGCGCGGGTGGCGGCGTCCCACAGGCACGCGGCGGGCCGTTCGCGGTGCCACACATCAAACCGTTTCCAGACTTACAATTAGGAAGGCTGTTCGAAATCTCGCCCCGGGATCTTCTCCGCTGCATCCCGCGCCACGGCGCACCAGCCTGGTGCAGGCAGTGGTGCAGTCACGGATACCCCACGATGGCGATCAGCTCATTTTGGGTACAAAGATTATGACCAAGCAAGCTACGCGATTCAGGGGACCCAGCGCGGCAGCCAGTCCGGGCCCGGCGAGCGGGTGAGGCGGGTGGCCCCGGAGCCGTCGGCGCGCGCGATCCAGAGCTCCGGGTCGCCGTCCGCGTCGGCGGTGAAGGCCAGGTAGCGGCCGTCGGGCGACCACGCGGGCTGCTGCGCCTTCGCGGCGCCGGCCACCTCGCGCACCGCGCCCGTGGCGATGTCGGCGACGCGGATGCGCGAGCCGCCGTCGCGCGTGCGCAGCGTGTGGGCGACGCGCGCGCCCTCCGGAGACCAGGCGGGGTCGGCCTCCTGGCGGTCCGCGCGCGCGGCGCCGGTGTCGCCCGCCGCGCTCAGCTTGCGCAGCCCCGTCCCGTCGGACCCGACCAGGAAGACGCGGTCGGCGCCCTCGCGGGCGCTGAGGAAGGCGAGCGTGCGGCCGTCCGGCGCCCAGCGCGGGGCCCAGTCGTCGCGGTGGAAGGCGGTGAGCCGCCGCTCGTCCGAGCCGTCGGCGCGCATCACGTACACCTCCGCGTCGCCGTCTCGGCTGGAGGCGAAGGCGATCCACGCCCCGTCCGGCGACACCTCGGGCTCGAAGCTCCCGGCCGCGTCCTCGGTCAGCCGCCTGAGCCCCCCGCCGTCGCGCCCGACGCGGAAGACGTCGCGGAAGCTGGCCCGGTCGGACTCGAACGCCAGCCAGCTCCCGTCCGGCCCCCACGACGGCGACCGGGCCCGCGCGCTCGCCGGCCCCAGGGGCTGGAGCGCGCCCCCGTCCAGCGGCAGCAGTCCGAGCTGCTCCACGTGCCCGCCGCCCTCCTCGCGCACCGAGACGACCACGAGCGTCCGCCCGTCCGGCGCCGGCGGCCCCGGGAAGTCCGCGCGCGGGTCGCGGGTGAGCCGCCGGAGCCCTTCGCCGGAAGGCAGGATGGAGTAGACCTCCGCGTTCCCGTCGCGCTCCGACACGAACACGATCCGCCCCGCGATCCCCCGCCGCTCCGCCAGCGGGATCGTGTCCGCCGCCGCCCCGACCCCCTTCTCCGCGCGCGCCTCGCCCCCGCGCTCCCGCGGGAGATCGCGGTCCGCGCATCCCCCGAGCGACAGCGCGACGCAAACGACCGCGGCGCCGCGACGCAGGAGCTGGACGAACTTCAGGCGGCCCGGAGACTTCCGCGACGGGAGCGAGCCGCCAGCGGGGGCGAGTAGATCCCCCGGGTCGCTACCGCTCCCCTCGGGATGACGGCGGCCGGTGGACCTGGTGCGAATCTTCGTCACCCGCGGTCTTGCCGTTGGCGTGCAAGCGAGGCCCGCCGCCCCCAGCCGGGAGCGGCGGGCCGAGAGAATTGCAGTTGAAGCCTCGCCCGCTCGATCCGCAACCCTGCACCGGAGCCGGCAGGCGAGCGCTTCCCGTAGCTCACATCCCCGATTCACGCACTTCGCACTTCGCACCTCGCACTTCGCACTACCGGATCCGCACCGCGTCCGCGATCACCACGTACCCGCTCGTGGTCCAGCGCGAGAGCACCACGCGGTTCCACCCGGCGGTGAAGGTCCAGGTGCCGAGGGTGTTCCACTGCCCGCCGCCCGCCTGCTGGTTCACGCTCACGCGCCCCACCTCCGCCCCGCTCGCGTTGTAGGCGACGAACGGCGCCGCGGGCGCCCGGTTGGTCCCCGCCGTCCACCAGGCGTCGATCGTCCTGGTGCCGCCCGAGGGGAGGTAGAACCAGAACTCCGCCGGGTCGGAGACGGCGGCCGTGTTGGCGAAGTAGTAGCCGCTCCCGTAGTAGCCCGCCGTGGACGAGCTGCTGGTCCAGTTGGCCGACACCGCGATGTAGCCCTGCGAGGTGTCGTTGTTGGAGTTGTTGCTGTCGACGATCAGCCCCGCCGACGAGCCGCACGCCGCGTTGATGCGGTTCAGGTAGTCGGTCCAGGGCCAGTTGGGGCCCGGGTCGGTGCGGTTGTACGGCTGCAGCTGCCCGTGCGCCACGTAGTGGTAGCGGTCGCGCGGGATGCCGTGCGCCCGGCTAATGTCGCACGACAGCCGCGCCGAGGCGTCGATCTGCGCCACCGGGAAGGAGGTCTGCGAGGCGAAGCCGCCGTGCTCGATCCCCACCGTGAAGTGGTTGCTGGAGTAGCCGTTCCGCCAGCACTCGTGGCTGGAGTTCAGCGTGCAGTCGTAGGTGGCCGCGATGTGCCAGGCGCGGTCCGACTCGCGCACCAGCTGCGAGATCTCGGTGCCGTCCTCCTTGACCACGTAGTGCGCGCTGGCCTGCGCCTGCGTGTTGGTGAGCCAGCTCCAGCAGCTGGTGTACGAGCCCTCGCAGGTGTGGATGATCACCATGTGCACCAGGCCGATGTCGCCCGTGGGCCGCGCGTTGTAGTTGGGCGACGGCCGCCAGATCGTCCCGCTCACCGGGTAGTCGGGCGCCAGCGCCAGCCGCGGCGACGAGGGCGGCGCCAGGGAGGGCCGCACCGACACGGGGAGGATGGAGGCGATCGCCTTCCCGTCGGCCCCGCGCTCCACCACGCCGTTGCGGAGCGTGGCGTACACGTCGTCGTGGACGTAGCGCGCCTGCCCCTGCGGGTCGGCGATGCCGCTGAAGCGCGCCACGGCCGGGGCCCAGGCGCCCAGGTCGCCGCGCGCGAGCCCCAGCTCGTCCGCGTACGCCGAGAGGAGGGCGGCCGCGGCGCGGAGGTTGGCCCGCGCGTCGGTCTTCGCGGCCTGCACGCTCACGCCGGCCAGCCGCGCGCCGCGCTCCAGCCGCTCGCCGCGCAGCGCCATGATGCCGAAGGCCGGGGCCTGGCCGGGGAACTCCTCCTCGCCGCGGACCATCTGCCAGCGGGTCTCCACGTAGCCGACCGACTTGAGCAGGTCGGCGGGGACGCGGAACTCCTCGCCGGCGCGGGCGAAGAGCGCGTCGAGCCGGGCGGCGGCGGGCGTCTCCGGGGGCGCCTGCCGCGTGGTGGTGGGCTGGTCGGCGCAGGCGGCCAGGAAGGCGGCCGCCCCGACCGCCAGGACGGTGGTGCGCAGCGTTCGCATGCGGACAGGTCCTCCGGCAGGGGTGACGGGGGCGCGGGCCGGGGTGGCCCGCGCGGGGGAACGAGACCACCCGGGAGGGCGGCCCTCGCTTGCACGCGTCCGGATGTCGAGAGGTTAACCGATAGCGCCTTTCGCGTCCTCGTGCAAGCGTTCCGTTTTCGTCGGTGTCGAAGGAAGAGCGGCACGCAAGAAAAGAACCGGCGCGGGAGATTCGTGTCTCACCCGAAACGGACGGACCACGTATCTGACAGAAACGCAATCGTTTCCCGCGACAAAGAAGGCGGCGGCCCGGACTCTCCGGACCGCCGCCGCCAAGATCGTGACCGGACCGTGGGGCCGGCCCTACAGCCGGATGCGCCCGCCGATCTCCAGCTTGAAGTAGCTGACGGTGGCCTCGACGTCGTCCTCGTCTTCCGCGTCGTACTGGACGAAGCTCACCCCCGGGTTCAGCGAGATGGGCCCCAGGCCGAAGCCCAGCCCCGCGCCCACCTCGAAGCCGAGCCCGGTGTCGGTCTCGCCGCCGACGTCGGGGTCGTCGGAGTCGAGGCTCAGCTTGTGGAAGACGAGCCCGCCCCGGATCCACGGGTCGATCGGGATCAGCGGCGTGGGGATCGCCAGGCGCAGGCCCGCGTCGAACCCCTGCTCGGTGAAGTGGACGTCGTCCACGTCTTCGACGCCGAACTGGCCGTAGCTGTAGCCGGCGTAGACGCCGATCAGCGGGATCGCGTGGAAGGTGGCGCTCCCGCTCAGCACCCACCCCGCGGAGGCCCCGGCGTCTTCCAGGTCGCCGGTGGGGAACGCCGCGGCCGCGCGCGCCTCGAACGAGAAGGGGGTGATGTGGGGAAGCTGCGCGCGGGCCGGCGCGGCCGCGGCCGCAACCGCCAGGGCGCCCAGCAGGGCGGCGAACGCTCTCTTGCTCATGTCACCTCGCTTAAGGGAAGGGATCGGGTGGGGAAGGAGAAAGGACCGCGAGAAGGCGGCGGCCGGGACCCGCCCGGCCGCCGCCGCCCGGTATGCGAGGCGCTCACCCGGCCGTTACAGCCGGATGCGCAGCCCCGCCTCGACGTTGACCCACTGCGCGTCCTCGATGGAGTTGAAGCTCGCCTGCGGGGTGAACGACAGCCGGTTGCCCAGCCGCACGTCGACGCCGCCGCCCACCTGGAAGCCGGTCTCGAAGTCGCCCTCCAGGCTGCCCTCGTCGGCCGCGAGCGCCGCCTTCTGGTGCAGCACGCCGCCCTTGAGGAACGGCGCCAGGCCGCCCCCACGCCCATCTGCGCGAACGAGAGGCGCACGCCCGCCTCGAAGCCCTTGATCTCGGCGTCCAGGTCGTCGGTGTCCTCCACCGCCCAGCTCTGGAACGCGTAGCCGGCGTAGACGCCGATCATCGGCGTGGCCTGGAAGATCACGTCGCCGCCGAAGACGATCCCCGTCTCGAGGCCGTCCATGTCGTCGCCCGTGGGGAGCGCCAGCCCGCCGCGGAGCTCCACCGAGAACGGCGTGGTGGGGCCCATCTGCGCCTGCGCGGTGCCGGCGAGCGAAACGGCGGCGAGCGCCGCCAGGAAACCCATCGTCGTCTTCTTCATCATCCCTGGTTGTCCTGTTCGGGTGAAGCATCCGGCCGCCCCTGCCCGGGGCGGCCGGTCCGGTCCGTCAGATGCGGATGTGGAGGCCGATGTCGATCTTCAGGTGCGACACGTCGAGGTCCTCCTCGAGGTCCTCGTCGTCGATGGTGTAGCGCGTGTAGCTCACGCCGGGCGTCACCGAGATGCGCGGCCCCAGGGGGAAGCTCAGCCCGCCGCCCACCTCGAAGCCGAGGTTGCTGTCGGTGGTGGCGCTGAGCCCGGAGTCGTTGTCCTCGATCTCGATCTCGTGGAACACCAGCCCGCCCCTCACCCACGGGGAGAAGCCGCCGATCGGAGCGAAGCCGGCCCGGAGGCCGGCGTCGAAGCCGCGGTCGTTCACGTCGGCGTCGAACTCCTCGCCGTCGTCCTCGACCGCGAAGCTGTTGAAGCTGTACCCGGCGTAGACCGCGAGCATCGGGGTGAAGTTGTAGGAGGCGTTCAGCCCCAGCCCCCAGCCCGTGTCGAGCCCGTCCCCGAAGTCGCCCTGCGGCAGGGCCGCGCCGCCGCGCACCTCCACCGAGAACGGCGTGGTGGGGCCGAGCTGCGCCTGCGCGGTGCCGGCGACCGAGAGGGCGGCGAGCGCCGCCAGGAGGCCGGACGTCGTCTTCTTCATCGTTTGCTGTATCCTGGTTTCGGGTGAGTTCCGGCCGCCGTCCTGTCGGGCGGACCGGCCGGCCGCGCGTCAATATGGGCGCCACACCGGCGCGCCGTCAAAGGGCAGGCCCCGCGCACGCACCGGCGACAGCGGGCGGCGCTAATCCATAATCCCTTGATTACCAGCCACTTACACGGAAACGCATCCAGGCCGCGTCCGTCAGCTCACGACCCCCGCGCCCGCGCCCGGGAGAGCTCCATCGGGGCGGCGGCGGCGGCCGCGGCTGTCACCCCGGGCGGACGCGGGGTGTCCCCGGAGCCGCGCACCGGCCCTTGCGTGCGGCGGGCGTGCGCGCAAGTGTACGGGGAAGCGCCTCCCGACACGAGCACGACGCCGGACGCCCGCCCGTTCCCCCGGGAAGTCCCGCGGCCCCCCGACAGCGGGCCGCGCCCGACCCTCCAGACCCGAGCAGATGAACGTCCCCACGCACCTCGACGGCGCCGGACTGCGCGGCGCCCTGCTGACGGCCAACGAGTACGTCCAGCGGCACCGCGCGGACCTGAACCGCATCAACGTCTTCCCCGTCCCCGACGGCGACACCGGGACCAACCTGGCGCTCACCGTCTCGTCCATCGCCGACCGCATGCGCAGGAGCAGCGACGAGTCGCTCTCGGTGGTGGCGCGCCAGGTGGCCGAGGCGGGGATCCTGGGGGCGCGGGGGAACTGCGGGATGATCCTCTCGCACTTCCTGCTGGGCTTCTCCGACGCGGTAGGCGACCGGGTGAAGGTGGGCGTGGCGGAGTTCGGCGCGGTGCTCCGGAGCGCCACGGAGCACGTCTACCGCGCGCTGGAGAAGCCGGTGGAGGGCACCATGATCACCGTCATGCGCGCCGTGGCCGACGAGGCCGAGCGGCTGCAGCACGGCGACTTCGTGGTGCTCTTCGAGCGGCTGCTGGTGCGGGCGCGCGAGGCGCTGGCCCGCACCCCGGAGCTCCTTCCCGCGCTCAAGGCGGCCGGCGTGGTGGACGCGGGCGCCAAGGGGTTCGTGCACCTGCTGGAGGGGATCTCGGGGTACCTGGCGGGCGAGCCGCTGGTGGCGCTGGACGAGGCCCCCGCGTGGGACGAGCCCGCCTTCGCCGCGGCCGCGGTGGAGTACCCGGCCGAGTCGGAGCGCTTCCGCTTCTGCACCGAGGCGCTGGTGAAGGGCGAGTCGATCCCCGGCGCCGACGAGGTGCGCGCCGCGCTGCGCGAGCGGGGCGACTCGCTGGTGGTGATCCGCTCGGGCGCCCTGCTCAAGGTGCACGTCCATACCGACGAGCCCGAGGAGGTCTTCGCCTACCTGCGCACCCTGGGCGAGCTGGCCACGCACAAGGCCGAGGACATGCAGGCCCAGCACGACCGGGTGGAGCGCGCCGCGGCCGCCGGGCACATGAGCCTGGCGCGCCGCCCCGTCTCGATCGTGGCCGACACCGGCTGCGACCTCTCCGACGAGGTGGTGCGCGCCCACGGGATGCACCTGGTGCCGCTCAACCTGATCTACGGCGACCGGGTGCTGCGCGACCGCGTCGACATCACCGCCGCCGAGTTCGCCGAGCAGCTGAAGGCGGGCGCCCACCCCACCACCTCGCAGCCGTCGCCCGCCGCGTTCCTGGAGGCGTACCGCCGCGCCGCCGAGGAGGGCGAGGCGGTGGTCGCGGTCCTCTTCTCCTCCGGCCTCTCGGGCACCTTCAAGTCGGCGGTGGGGGCGGCGAAGCTGCGCGGAGACGACGAGGCGCCGGTGCACGTCTTCGACACGCGCGGCGGCTCGGTGCTGCAGGGGCTGCTGGCGCTCAAGGCCTCGGAGCTGGGCGAGCTGGGGTGGGAGCCCGAGCGGATCGTGGCCGAGCTCACGCGCATCCGCGACCAGTCGGGGATCATCGTGGTCCTGGACACCCTGGAGCGCGCGCTGGCCTCGGGGCGCATCGGGCGCGGGCGGGCGTGGCTGGGTACGCTGCTCGACATCAAGCCGGTGCTGGAGCTCGACGCCGCCGGCAAGCTGGTGCCCGTGGACCGGGCGCGCGGCCGCAGGGCCATGCAGCCCAGGATGCTGGAGGTGCTGGAGAAGAAGGTGCCCAAGGGGGTGAGGAAGGTGCGTTTCGGCATCTTCCACATCGCCGCGCCCGAGGTGGTGGAGCCGGTGAGCCGCGAGATCCGCGCGCGCTGGGGGAAGGACGCCGAGATCCTGACCGCCGCCGGGACGCCGGTGATCGGCACGCACGCGGGCGAGGGGGCGTGGGGGATCGCGTGGATGGTGGAGGACTGAGGAGTGCGAAGTGCGAAGTGCGAAGTGCGAAAGTGATGTGGTGATCTCGAATTTGGCCCCGCATCGAGCGCCTGAAGGCGCAGCAACAACGGCGAGAAGCCTGCCTTCGCAGGCTGGTTCGGCGCGGGGATTGGCTTCGGCGCGGAAAGCAGGCTTCGCGGGCGCGAAGCGCGCGGGCGCAGCCCGCTAGTCCGCGAAGGCGGACTTCCTGTCGTCGTTGCCGCGGTTTCAACCGCCCGAGACAGGTGGCCGCTGGAAAGATGGATGCCGGTTACGTTCGGCACCTTTGATCGTCTGAGGTTCGGGCCGGACGCGGGACGAGGCGGGCGAGCCGGCGCGTCTGGCAAACGGATGGCGGGGCGGGCGTGTCTTGCGGGCTCGGGGCGACGCCCGACCGTCGGCGGAGCGGTCCCCCGCACTCTCACCCGGAGGCGGACATGTACGTCCTGGTGCAGCACTACGTGAGCGACCCGCGAACCTTCTGGGCCGACGTGCGGGCCGCGCTCCCCGCGCTGCCGCCGTACATGACGCTGCACCACGTCTTCCCCACCCCCGACGGCACCCACGCGGTCTGCATCTGGGAGGCCGAGTCGGTGCGCGACGTGCGGGCGTTCCTGGAGTCGTACGTGGGCCACGTGAGCCGCAACCTCTACTTCCCCGTGGAGAACCGCGACGGCGTCGGCCTCCCCTCCGAGGTCGAGATCCCCGACCCCGCCCTCCCCTCCGGCGGCGACACGCCCAGCTGAGCGGACGTCTCCGTGTGGATCGTGATCCGAAACGATTGTCATCCTGAGTCTTCCACCGCGCTGCGCGCGACCACGGAGGATGAAACGGGGTTGTAGTTCTCCCTCCCACCGCGCAGCGGGGGGAGGGCCGGGGAGGGGGGCTACCCGCGGCGAGCACCGAAGCCCGTCACAGCGCACGAGCCAG
>DASVWD010000123.1 GCA_036389795.1 Longimicrobium sp. | reverse complement strand
CGCACCTCGTTGGCGGCGAAGCTGTCCGGCTCGGCGTAGGGTGTCCGCACTTCGCGACCGCGGTAATGCTCCTTCGGCCGTGGCGAGGAGGAGAGCGACACATCCAGCGCCTGCTTCCACTCGCCGAAGTCCTTCTCGGCGGTGCCCCGCTTCCTGTACCGCTCCAGCAGCTGTCCGGCCGGTGCTTCGGCGACGGACACGTTGGTCAGCAGGAAGAAGTAGTCGAGGAAGAGCTCCCCCTGCTCTTTCGTGCGCTCCAGCACCACGAGCACCACCCGGCGGGGATGCGCCCACTTGGCCGCGCGGTAGATGAACTCGTGGGTTCGGACCTGCCCCTCGGGAGGCGGCTCGGTGACGTACGGCGCGGCCATGCGCTTGAGCACCGCATTCCCGTTCAGCCTCGCCACGTAGAGGAAACCTTCCTCCTCCAGGTGGTCCAGCAGCTCTCCTTCGGGAAACCCGGCATCGATCCGCAGCCACACCTGCTCCGCCCACACCCGGGCCCGGTGCAGGATCGGCAGCGCGAAGCGCAAGCCCCCGTCGGCCGTGTGCACGTTGCCAGGGCGGAGCTTCGCACCCAAGTAGTCCCCGTGCTCGGAGCGCATCACCAGCGGATGGTAGCAGCGCACCCGGTAGTGGCCGTTCCGGGCGCTGCCGGGCTGATGGCCATGGACCTCGTACGGCAACGAGTCCAGGTCGAGCGTGATCTCGGGAAGCCGCGTCTGCCCCTGCGACTCCATCCGCCGCTCTGATCCATCCAGCAGCATGCGGCGCAGCCCCGCCCGGTTCTGACGCGCGCCGAGATCCTGGTGCAGCCGGCTGAGCGTGGGTTGCGAACACAGCCCGTCGGGCTCGCGGCCAGCCGCCTCGCGCAGCGGCCGCTGCCCCCTGCGGCTGGAAACCGCGGTCCGAAACGCGGGATCCGCCTGCAGCAACGTAACGTCGGACTGCCCGCTCCATCCTTGCGCCAGCAGCAACAGCGCGGTTCGCACCAGCTCGGTCTGGGGATGGATCACCCGGCCCGGCACCCGCGGGTCGGTCAAGTGCCTCTCGATCAGACCCGAATACCCCAGCCGCTCCATGACCTCGCGCATCAGTAGCGCCCCCGCGTCCGACGTCAGCTTCTCGGGACGCGCCTCCACCCGGACCGACTGGTTGTATTCCGGGCAAAAGAGTGTACCTTGTTCTTCACCCATGTCGTGCATTCGAGGGTTCGCGGACGGATGGTTGCTTCGACACCACCCATCTTACCGCGGCTCAAGAAGATGCGACATGGGTTCTTTCGTTCTATGCCCTCCAATGCTGATTTCAGGCGAATAACCAAGGATCATACCACCTTGCAGAGCATCGTTCAGGTACAGCTTCTGAAAAGCCTCTCACGGAGGACACAGAGGACACGGAGAACTTCAATCGCGTCTTCAGTTCCCTCTGTGTTCTCTGTGTCCTCTGTGTGATTCCATCTGTTTGGAACCAGAACTATGCTCGGCAACCTGGTATCACGCACCTTCTTCTCACGCCCGGCTGCCGACGCCCCCCAGCACCTCCAGCACCGTCTCGTCGGCCACGGGGGTGCCGTAGCGGCCGTTCGCGCCCAGCGCAGGAGCGCCGATCCCCTCGATCAGCGCGTACTCCACCCGGCCCTCGCGCCCCTTCTTGTCCGAGCGGGTGAAGGCCACCACCTCCTCGGCGCTCATCTCGATCGGCAGCGACGTGGGCAGGCCGAACCGGGTGAGCACCTTGCGCAGCCGCGCCGCCGTGCCGCTGGCGGTGACCCCCAGCCGCTCGCCCAGGCGCGCCTCCTCCACCATCCCGATCGCCACCGCCTCGCCGTGCAGGAGCGAGAAGCCCGAGAGCGCCTCGACGGCGTGGCCCAGCGTGTGGCCGAAGTTGAGCAGCTTGCGCGGGCCCGACTCGCGCTCGTCGCGGCCCACCACCTCGGACTTGATCTCCACCGAGCGCACGATCAGCCGGCAGAGCGCCTCGGGGTCCTCGGAGAGGAGCTCGGGGACGGCCGCCTCGATCCAGTCCAGGTAGTCGGGATCGGCGATGGCGCCGTGCTTGACCGCCTCGGCGAGCCCCGCGCGCAGCTCGGCGTCGGGGAGCGTCTGCAGCAGGTCGGGGTCGATCAGCACGCACTCGGGCTGGTGGAAGGCGCCCACCAGGTTCTTCCCCGCCGGCGCGTCCACCCCCGTCTTGCCGCCCACCGACGAGTCGATCATCGCGAGCAGCGTGGTGGGCACCTGCACCAGCGGGAGGCCGCGCATGTAGGTGGCCGCCACGAAGCCGCCCAGGTCGCCGGGCACGCCCCCGCCGAAGGCGATCAGCGCCGCGTCGCGCCCGATGCCGGCCTCCAGCATGGCGTCGGTGATGAGCCCCCACGTCTCGCGCGTCTTGCGGGCCTCGCCGTGCTCGAAGGCGAAGACGTCGGCGCGGTAGCCGGCCGAGTGCAGCATCCGCGACAGCTTCACGGCGTACAGCTCGGCCACGCGGTCGTCGGTGACCACGGCGTAGCGGTGCGCGGGGCAGAACTTGGAGAGGGTGCTGGCCATGCTGCCGAAGAGGCCGCTCCCCACCAGGATCTCGTACCCGCGGGTGGGCTTCTCGGGGAGGTTGACGGCGATCCGCTGCTTGAGGCTCATACCGTGGTCTCTTCCAGCCGCTGCTCGGCGCGGCGGTCCATTCCCAGTCCCACCATGGTCTCTGCGGCGATCCACAGCGCCAGGCGCCGCAGGTCGCCGTCCAGCTCCTTCGCCGTCTCCCGCATCCGCACCGCCGCGCACCCGCGCTCGAACACCCCCTCCAGCGCGTCGAGCGCGCCTTCGTCGCCCAGCGCCCGCGCGTAGGGGCGCAGCCGCTCGGCCAGCCCCAGCACCGCGTCGCGCGCGGACACGGTGCGCGGCCCGGGGGCGAAGACGTCCACGAACACGGCCGCCGTGCCGTCGCGCGAGGCCCGCCAGGTGTTCTCGCCGAGGAGCGGCTGCGCCACCGCCTGGGAGAGCGCCGGCTCGGCCACGGCGCCGTCCACGATGGCCGCCACCAGCGCGCGGGCCAGCGCGGCCGCGGCCACGGCGTCCTCCAGCCGCGGGGTGACGTCGGCGGCGCGGAACTCCACCGTCGGGTACTTGTGGTGCGGCCGCAGGTCCCAGTACAGCCGCCCGGGGCCGTCCACGCACTGCGTCTCGGTCAGCCAGCGCAGCAGCAGCTCCAGCTCGGCCTGCGATTCGAAGCGCGGGGGGGCGCCGCTCCGGGGCCAGCGCCGCCAGAGGATGGTGCGGAAGCTGGCGTACCCGGTGTCGCGTCCCAGGTAGAACGGCGAGCTGGCGGAGACCGCCAGCAGGTACGGCAGGAACGCCCGCGCCGCGTTGGCCACCCGCACCCGGTCGGCGCCCGCGGGGACGCCCACGTGCACGTGCATCCCGAAGATGGCCTGCGTCTCGGCCAGCTCGCGGTACTCGCGCCGGATGTCCAGGTAGACGTCGCGCTCGGTGAAGTCGTATCCGCCCGCCGGGGCGAACGGGTGCGTCCCGGCGGCCAGGATGGCGAGGTCCTGGGCCTGGGCGGCCACGGCGGCCTGCAGGCGCAGCCGCTCCAGGTCGTCGCGGACGCAGTTGGTGCCCTGGCACACCCGGGTCTCCACCTCGATGGTGTGCTGCTGCATCTCGGGCTTGATCTCGTCCGCCCAGTCGCCGGCGATCACGCAGTGCGCCCGGCTCTTCAGCTCGCCGGTGCGCGCGTCCACCAGCTGGTACTCTTCCTCCACCCCGACGGTGAAGTCCTGCGGCGAGATCGTCATGCGCTTGCGGCCCGCACGGGTGCGGCACGAAAGAGTTAGCCGCGCGCCGGTCCACGTGCAAGCGGCGGCTCCGTGCACTTTGCCAGGGGGGTGAGATCAGCGCGAGGCGGGAAGGGGTCCGAGCCGCTCGACGCGCTCCAGTGCAGGGGTGGATTCAAGCAACTCCCGCGCCGTCTTCCCCAGCACGGGGTGCCGCCACCCGGGGGCGAGCTCGGCCAGCGGGTGCAGCACGAAGCCGCGCGCGGGGATCCCCGGGTGCGGCAGGGTGAGGGAGGGCGTGTCGAGAATCCGGTCGCCGTACGCCAGCAGGTCGACGTCGATCCGCCGCGGCGCGTTGCGGAAGGTGCGCTCGCGCCCCAGCGCCCGCTCCACGCCCAGGATGCGCGAGAGCAGCTCTTCCGGGGCCAGCGCGGTGCGCCCGCGCGCCACCAGGTTGTAGAAGTCCGGCTGCTCGCGGTAGCCCACGGGCTCGGTGCGCCAGACGGAGGAGACCTCGAGATCGGAGACGAAGCCGCGCAGCGCGTCCACCGCGGCCGCGAGCTGCCCCAGCGGGTCGCCTACGTTCGCGCCGAGGCCGAGGAGGACTTCGGTCTGCACGTCGGTCACGGCTCAGGCCTCACGATGTGCCGCTGGTCCGTGTCTGCGCGGAGCGGTAGGTTCGTCCTCATGCCGAACCCTGAGTACCGGTACGAGATCATCATCTACTGGAGCGACGAGGACCAGGCTTTCATCGCCGAGGTCCCGGAGCTGCCCGGCTGCGCTGCGGATGGCGCCACGTACGCCGAAGCGATCTCCAACGCCGAGGTCGTGATCAGCGAATGGATCGAGACGGCCCGGGATCTCGGGCGTCCCATCCCGGAGCCCAGGGGCAGGCTCCTCTTCGCGTAAGCGTCCGCTGAACCACCTGTGACTCGCCGCCCCGGCGCCCGCCACGCGCGCTCCAGGACGAGCGGCGCGGACCTGGGCTCCAGCCCGCAACAGCCCGGGCTACGACTGCTGATTCCAGCGGGCGCCCGCTCATCGGGATAGGGGGGCCGGTCTCCCGGCACCCCCTCCCCCACCACCGTACGTACGGGTCCGTATACGGCGGTTCGGATGGTTGATGGACTGAGTGTGTTGTGCTCCGTCCTGAGTGAAGAGGCTGCTCCCCGCCGTCCGTGCT
>DASVWD010000122.1 GCA_036389795.1 Longimicrobium sp. | reverse complement strand
CATCCCGAACTCGGAAGTTAAGCCTCGCTGCGCGGATGGTACTGCCGGGGCCACCCGGTGGGAGAGTACGGCGCCGCCGGCCCACTTAAACGCAACGCCCGCTCGATTCAACTGAATCGGGCGGGCGTTGCTGTTTGTGCTTCCAGGCAGGCGTCCGCGCGGGGCCCTCACCCGCCGCCTTAGAGCGGCAACCCTCTCCCAACTGCGGGAGAGGGTGGACTTTACGAGTGGGTCCGGAGGCTGTTCCCTGTACCCTGTCCCCTGTTCCCTGCAGTTGCGTGAGGGATGCGCGCCCGGAGGGCCGGGACGCCGCCGACACAGGGGTATCGTGGCGGCGGTGGCCCGGCGCGGTTGGGCACGGTCGTATCGTGCCCTACCGCGCGCGCAGCCCGGCCCGGAGCGCAGCGGAGGGACACGCCCGAATCCGCGGTTCGAAGCGGTTGGGGTTTCCCCGACCCGCGACGGCGCGTAGAATTCGCGCATGTCCACGACGGAGAACGCAGCTGCCGAAGCACCCACCAAAGCCGGCTACGTGGCGCTGATCGGCTTTCCCAACGTGGGGAAGTCGTCGCTCATGAACCGGCTGGTGGAGCAGAAGCTCAGCATCGTGACGCCGCTGGCGCAGACCACGCGCGAGCGGGTGCTGGGGATCGACACGCGCGGCGGCGTGCAGATAGTGTTCGTGGACACGCCGGGCCTCGTCGATCCCCGCTATCTCCTGCACAAGGCCATGATGCACGAGGCCACGGAGGTGATCGGCGACGCCGACGTGGTGCTGCTGCTGGTGGACGCGAGCCACGGGGCGCCGGCCTTCCGCGAGGACCTGCTGGAGCTGGTGCGCGCGGCGCCGGAGCTGGTCGTGGTGGCCAACAAGCTCGACGTGGCCTCGCGCGAGGGCCGCGAGGCGGTGCGCCGCTGGAGCCGCGAACTCTTCGGGGCCGACCCGGTGGAGGTCTCGGCCGAGACGGGCGAGGGGGTGGAGGCGCTGCGCGCGCTGATCGCCGAGCGGCTCCCGGAGGGACCCTTCTTCTTCCCCGAGGACGACGTCTCCTCGCAGCCGGTGCGCTTCTTCGTGGCCGAGCTGGTGCGCGAAACGGTGTTCGAGCAGTACGGGCAGGAGGTGCCGTACAGCGTGGCGGTGAAGATCGAGGAGTTCCGCGAGGCCTCGGCGCCGATCTACGTGCGCGCGGTGATCTTCGTGGAGCGGCCCACGCAGAAGGCGATCCTGATCGGCGCGGGGGGCTCGGCCATCAAGCGGCTGGGGCAGGCCGCGCGGATGAAGGTGGAGGAGTTCGTCGGCGCGCCCGTCTACCTGGACCTGTGGGTGAAGGTCCTGCCCAAGTGGCGCAAGAGCCCGCTGGAGCTGCAGCGGCTGGGGTTCACCCTTCCCGACACGGAGAAAGCCCGGTGATCGAGCAGTGGCTGCTGGACCTGCTGGTGTGCCCCAAGTGCAAGGGGGACCTGACGTACGAGCGCGAGCCCGAGGCGCTGGTGTGCCCCGCCTGCCGCCTGCGCTACCCGGTGCGCGAGAACATCCCGATCCTGCTGATCGACGAGGCCGAGCCGCTCGCCTGAGGCCGGTTCCGCCCCGACCGGTGCGCGGCGCGACGTGCCCGCGCACCGTTTGGTTTGACACGGCGGACGGACGGGAATATCATGTTCCTCTGTTCCCCCCACATTTTCGCCTTTCCCTGCGCATGCCACAGCGCGTCCTGCTGCATTTCTCTCCGCACGCCCGTACCGCGCCCGCGTTGGTCCGCCAGTTCGCCGAGGCCGCCGGCTACCCGGTGGTGGAGGTCGGGTGCGCGGAGGAGGTGCGCGTGCGCGTGAGCCGCGCCTACCCGGCGGCGCTGGTGGTGGACGCGTCGGCGCCGGCGGAGGGCGCGCTGGCGCTCTGCCGGGCGATCAAGCGCGAGGCGTTCACGGCGGTGGTGCCGGTGATCACCTACCTGGCGCCGGGGGACGGGGACGAGGGGGCGGCCGCGGCGGCGCTGGAGGCGGGCGCCGACGAGGTGCTGAACGGGGCGTGCGGCGAGCGCGAGGCGGCGCTCAGGCTGCGGATGGCGCTGCGCCGCGCCGAGCGCGACGTGGGGGTGCACCCCACCACGCTGCTGCCCGGGACGGTGCAGATCGAGCGCGACATCGCCGGGCGGCTCCGCTCGGGGGAGAAGTTCGCGGTGTGCTACGCGGACCTCGACCACTTCAAGGAGTTCAACGACCGCTACGGCTACAACCACGGCGACCGGGTGATCCTGATCCTCTCGCGGATCCTGCGCGAGGTGGTGCGCGCGCACTCGCCGGGCGCCTTCGTGGGCCACATCGGCGGCGACGACTTCATCTTCACGGCGCCGCTGGCGGACTTCCGCACCTGCTGCGAGGAGGTGATCGAGGTCTTCGACGAGTTGATCCCGCTGCAGTACTCCGCCGAGGACCGCGAGCGCGGCTACTTCCGGGGGAAGGACCGGCGGGGCGAGGAGTACCCGGTGCCGCTGATGACGCTCTCGATCGGGGTGGTCACCAACGAGCGGCGCAGCTTCGTGCACACGGCGCAGATCAGCGAGCTGGCCACGGAGATGAAGGCGTACGCCAAGAGCTTCTCCGGCTCGATCTACATCGCGGACCGCCGCAGCGGGCGCGAGCCCGCGGAGCCCTCGATGCGCGGGAAAGCGGCCGTCGCGTCGGCCGCGCCGGTGGGGGCGGTGGCGCCGGGGGCGGAGGGCGCGTAGCTTTGTCGGCTCAGTCCGCCGCCGCCCCCGACCGCGGCCGGCCCGCCTGCCTCCGCGACACCGACGGCTCCGTTCATGAACGCTCAGTGCACCCACTGCAAGACGGTCTTCCGCGTGGACCCGCGCAAGGTCCCGGCGGGGGGCGTGCGTGCGCGCTGCTCCATCTGCCGCTCCGTCTTCGAGGTCCCGCCCCCGTCCGGCGACGGCGCCGCGCCGGTGGAATCCGCCGCGGCCGCGGCGCCCTCGCCGGCCCCGGGCCCCACTCCCACTCCGGAGCCGACGCCGACGCCGGCCCCCGAGCCGATGCCTGAGCCGACGCCCGCTCCCGCTCCCGCTCCGCCCCCGCCCCCCGCCCCGCGCCCGAGTCCCGCGCCGGCCGCGTCGACGGCGGTGCGGACGCCCTCGCCGTTCGGGGCGAACGACCCGGCGGCCAAGGCGCGGCGGCTGGCGCGGGCGCTGGTCTCCGACATCGTGACGTACTTCCCCGAGCGGCGCGACCAGGCGCTGCAGCAGGGGACGCTGAAGCGGGAGTTCATGGAGGAGATCAAGAAGAGCTGGGAGGAGTACGTGGCGCAGGTGGGCGCCGAGACCGCCCGCAGCACCCCGTACTTCCGCGAGGCGCTGAACGACATCCTGGCGAAGGGGCAGCAGGTGTTTTGAACGGCAGTGCGAGAGTGCGAAGTGCGAAAGTGCGAGAGTGACTTCACCCCGTCAGCGAACGCTCGGAGCGACGCGGAACCACTTTCGCACTCTCGCACTTTCGCACTTTCGCACTCGCAGTTCCCCCGGTTATATTCTTGCGGGTACCAGCGGGGCCGTCCTGAGACCGGGCGGCCCTTGTCATTGGTGGACAGGAAGCCACGACGATGATCGCCGAACTGCGCTCCAACCTCGACGCGTACCGCGAAAGGCTCGACGAGCTGAGGGGGTTTCTTTGACATCCCCGCCAAGCGGGAGAAGCTGAGCCAGCTGGAGGCCCGCATGGCCGAGCCGTCGTTCTGGAACGACCAGAACGCCGCGCGCGAGACCATCGACGAGGCCAACAAGCTCAAGGTGTGGACCGAGCCCTACGGCCGCCTCTCGGAGAAGGTGGGCGGCCTGGCCGAGCTGGTGGACCTCCTGGAGGTGGAGGAGGATCCCGAGATGCTCCAGGAGGTCTCGGGCGAGCTGGAGAAGGTGGCCGCCGAGATGGCCGACCTGGAGCTTCGCAACATGCTCCAGGGGCCCGACGACCACCGCGACGCCCTGGTGACCATCCACCCCGGCGCCGGCGGCACCGAGAGCCAGGACTGGGCCGAGATGCTGCTCCGCATGTACGTGCGCTGGGGCGAGCGGCACGGCTTCGAGGTGGAGCTGCTGGACCGCCAGGAGGGCGAGGAGGCCGGGATCAAGGAGGCCACGCTCGAGATCCGCGGCCAGTACGCCTACGGCTACCTCAAGGCCGAGCGCGGCGTGCACCGCCTGGTGCGCATCTCGCCCTTCGACTCCAACGCGCGGCGCCACACCTCGTTCGCCTCGGTCTTCGTCTACCCCGTGGTCGACGACACCATCGAGATCGAGGTGCGCGAGGAAGACATCGAGATGGACGTCTACCGCGCCTCGGGCGCCGGCGGGCAGCACGTCAACAAGACCTCGTCGGCCGTGCGGCTGCGCCACCTCCCCTCGGGGATCGTCGTCGCCTGCCAGCAGGAGCGCAGCCAGCACAAGAACCGCGCGACGGCCATGAAGATGCTCAAGGCCGCGCTCTACCAGCGCGCGCTCGAGGAGCAGGAGAAGGAGAAGGCCAAGCTGGAGTCGACCAAGACCGACATCGCTTTCGGCAGCCAGATCCGCTCGTACGTCTTCCAGCCGTACACCATGGTGAACGACCACCGCACCGAGCTGAAGATCCCCGACGTGCAGCGGGTGATGGACGGCGACCTGGACGCGTTCATCCAGGCGTACCTGCGGGAGTTCGGCGCGGTCCACGCTTAACTGCGTCAGGGGACAGGTGACAGGGGACAGGGGACAGCCGGCGGCGGCCGTGGAGACCGGGGAGCGCGAGGGGCAGTCGTCCGACGAGTGGATCGTCCGCGACCGCACCCTGAAGCTGGCCCGGCTGCGCGAGCGCGGGGTGGAGCCGTACGCCTACTCGTACGATCCCACGCACTCCGCCGCGGACGCGCTCGCCCTCTTCGCCGCGTGGGAGGCGGGGAAGGGGGACGCGGAGGCCGAGGGGCCGGAGGAGACCGTCCGCGTGGCCGGCCGGATCGTCTCGCGCCGGGTGATGGGGAAGGCGGCATTCGCGCACCTGGCCGACCGCACGGGGAAGATCCAGCTCTACCTGCGCCTCAACGACGTGGGCGAGGACGCCTACCGCCTGCTGGACCTGATCGACCTGGGCGACTGGATCGGCGCCGAGGGCACCCTCTTCCGCACCAGGACAGGGGAGGTCTCCCTCCGCGTCCGCTCGTACCAGCTCCTGGCGAAGTCGCTCCGGCCGCTCCCGCTCGGCAAGGAGGAGGTCGACCCCGAGACCGGCGAGCGGCGCGTCCATTCCGGCTTCAGCGACGTGCAGGCGCGCTACCGGCAGCGCTACGCCGACCTGGCGGTCAACCCCGAGGTGCGCGAGGTGTTCGTCGCCCGGGCGCGGATCGTCTCGGCGTGCCGGCGCTTCCTGGACGAGCGCGGCTTCATCGAGGTGGAGACGCCAGTGCTGCAGCCGATCTACGGCGGGGCGCTGGCGCGGCCGTTCGTGACGCACCACAACACGCTCGACATGCAGCTGTACCTGCGCGTGGCCGACGAGCTGTACCTGAAGCGGCTGATCGTGGGGGGGATGGAGCGCGTCTACGAGATCGGCAAGGACTTCCGCAACGAGGGGATCGACCGCTTCCACAACCCCGAGTTCACCATGCTGGAGTTCTACGCCGCCTATATGGACTACGAGGCGGTGATGGAGCTCACCGAGGAGCTGCTGGTCTACGTGGTCACCCAGGTCCTCGGGACGACGAAGGTGAGCTTCGGGGGGCACGAGATCGACTTCGCCCCGCCGTTCCGCCGCGTGACCATGTACGACGCGCTGCGGGAGATGGGCGGCGTGGACGTCCCCTCGCTCTCCGACGACGAGCTGCAGGCGAAGGTGCTCTCGCTCGGCGTGGCGGCCGACGAGGTGAAGACGATGGGGCGGGGGAAGCTGGTGGACGAGCTGTTCGGCGAGATGGTGGAGCCGAGGCTGATCCAGCCGACGTTCCTGACCGACTACCCGCGCGAGATGAGCCCGCTGGCCAAGCCCCACCGCGCCGACCCCACGCTCACCGAGCGCTTCGAGCTGATCGTCGCCGGCAAGGAGCTGTGCAACGCCTTCAGCGAGCTGAACGATCCCGTGGACCAGCGCGAGCGCTTCGAGGCCCAGGCGCGCCTCAAGGCCGCCGGCGAGGAGGAGGTCCAGCCGATCGACGACGACTACGTGCGCGCGCTGGAGTACGGGATGCCGCCCACCGGCGGCTTCGGGATGGGGATCGACCGGCTCAGCATGATCCTCACCGGCCAGCCGTCGGTCCGCGACGTGATCCTGTTCCCCACGCTCAGGCCCGAGGAGCGGTGAAAACGGCAGGGGATAGGGTACAGGGGACAGGGAACGGCCGGCGAGCCGTCGGCGCGGACCCGGCCCTGTACCGCCTCCCGGACCCCTGCGGCGCGGAACCCGGACCGGGGAACAGTTTACTCCCTGCGTCGCGCGGGGAGTCGCAGGCCGTCCCCTGTACCCTGTCCCCTGTACCCTGAAGTCACGCGTGAACCTCGAGTGGTTCATCGGCCGGCGCTACCTCGCCTCGCGGCGGGGGACGCGCTTCCTCTCGCTGATCACCCTGATCGCCATCGGCGGCGTCACGGTGGGCGTCATGGCGCTCATCGTGGTGATCGCCGTGATGACGGGGCTGCAGAAGGACCTGCGCGACAAGATCCTGGGCGTCAACCCGCACATCTGGGTGATGACCTACGGCGAGTCGATGCGCATGGAGGACTGGCGCTCGGTGCTCGGCCGGGTGCGCGAGGTGAAGGACGTGGCGGCGGCGGGGCCGTTCGTGCACACCGAGGTCGGCGTCCGCAACCGCGCCGGCTACGCCGAGGCCGCCATCCTGCGCGGCATCGACCCGGGGCAGCCGGGGCCGCAGGTCACCGACATCGGCGCCACGCTGCGCGACCACCGGCTCCTTCCCGCGCGCACGAAGTCGGGGCTGCCGGCGATCGTGCTGGGCGAGTCGCTCGCCGCGCGCGCCAGCGTCTTCCCCGGCGACACGGTCACCATCATCTCGCTGCAGGACGCGCAGGTCTCGGCCGTGGGCGGGCTGATCCCCAAGATGCGCCGCTTCGAGGTGACGGGCACCTTCCGCACCGGGATGTACGAGTACGACAACAAGTTCCTGTACACGTCCATCCCCGCCGCGCAGGACGTCACCGGCCTCGGCGACGCGGTCTCGGGGCTCGAGGTGCGGGTCCCCGACCCGATGCGGGCCAGCGAGGTCTCCGAGCGCATCACCGAGACCCTGGGGCTGCCGTACCGCACCGACGACTGGAAGACGATGAACGCTGCCCTCTTCTCCGCGCTCAAGCTGGAGAAGCTGGCGATGATGGTGATCCTGCTGCTGATCGTGATCGTGGCCGCCTTCAACATCGTCTCCACCCTGGTGATGGTGGTCACCGACAAGACGCGCGAGATCGGCATCCTCAAGTCGATGGGGCTCACCTCGGCCAAGGTGCTCCGGATCTTCATGATCCAGGGGCTGGTGATCGGCGTGGTGGGCGCCGCGCTCGGCGGCCTGGGCGGGGCGGTGGTCACCTGGGCGATGGACCGCTACCACCTGATCAAGATCCCCGGGGAGATCTACTTCGTGAACCACCTCCCGGTGGGGTACGACCCGCTGGACCTGGCCACCATCCTGGCCAGCACCATCGCCATCTCCTTCCTGGCCACCGTCTACCCGGCCTGGCAGGCGGCGCGGCTGGCCCCGGTGGAGGCGATCCGCCATGAGTAGCCTCCCCGAGCGCGCCCGCGAGCTTCCCCACGCCGCTCCCGAGCCGGCCGTCTCCGCCCGCGGCGTCCGCAAGCACTACGTGGGCGGCGACGGGCAGCCGATCCACGTGCTGGACGGCGTGGACCTGGACGTGGCCCCCGGCGAGGCGGTGTCGGTGATCGGCCGGAGCGGCTCGGGGAAGAGCACCCTGCTGCACGTGCTGGGCGGCCTGGACGAGCCCACCACCGGCGAGGTGACCGTGGGCGGGCGGCGGATGGCGAAGCTCCCCGAGGAGGAGCTGGCGCGGGTGAGGAGCGAGAAGATCGGCTTCGTCTTCCAGTTCCACCACCTGCTGCGCGAGTTCTCGGCGCTCGAGAACGTGGCGATGCCGCAGCTGATCCGCGGCGCGGCGCGGCGCGAGGCCGAGGGGCGCGCCCGCGAGCTGCTGGGCGCGCTGGGGCTGGAGGGGCGGCTCTCGCACAAGCCGGCGCAGCTCTCCGGCGGCGAGCAGCAGCGGGTGGCGGTGGCGCGCGCCCTGGCCAACCGCCCGCTGGTGCTCCTGGCCGACGAGCCCTCGGGGAACCTGGACCCGGAGACGGCCGAGGCGCTGCACGACCTGTTCTTCCAGGTGTGCCGCGACGAGGGGGCGGCGCTGGTGCTGGTGACCCACGACCTGGCGCTCGCCGCGCGCGCCGACCGCGTCCTGCGCCTGCACGCGGGGCACCTGGTCCCCGCGCACGAGGACCCGGGGCTGCTGGAGTAGAGAGAGGGACCTTGGAGATGCTCTGCGACCGCTGCGAGAAGAACGAGGCGAAGATCCA
This sequence comes from Longimicrobium sp., assembly GCA_036389795.1. Taxonomy (NCBI): domain Bacteria; kingdom Pseudomonadati; phylum Gemmatimonadota; class Longimicrobiia; order Longimicrobiales; family Longimicrobiaceae; genus Longimicrobium; species Longimicrobium sp. Next base: position 7,873 of record DASVWD010000122.1, on the reverse strand, counting down.
CCTCACGCAGATCCAGAACAAGGAGATGACCACGCGTCATCTCTGCGAGAGCTGCGCGGCCGCGCTGGGGCTCGACGCCGGCCCCGCCGGGAGCCCGGCCGCGGCGGCGGCCGCGCCGCTGGCCGACTTCCTGGCGCAGATGGGGAAGGCGATCGCCTCGGAGAGCACGGCCACGGCGGGCACCTGCCCCTCGTGCGGGCTCACCCTGGCCGACTTCAAGCGCACGGGGCGGCTGGGGTGCGGCCGGTGCTGGGGCGCCTTCGAGGGGAACCTGCGGGGGCTGCTGCGCAAGCTGCACGGCGGCACGCAGCACGTGGGCAAGGTCTACCTCCCCCCCGACCCCTCGGAGACCGACCGGGTGCAGCGCATCACCTCGCTGCGCCGGAGCCTCCAGCGCGCCGTGGACGAGGAGGACTTCGAGCGTGCCGCCGCCCTGCGCGACCAGATCCGCCGCCTGGAGGCGGAGCTGGAGGTGTGACCCGTTCGGCGGCTCTGCGTCGAGTGAGGGGTGAAGGGCGGCTGAAGCCGCGGCAACAACGGCAGGAAGCCTCGCAGACCGCGCGAGGCTGGCTCGGTGTGGGGACGGCTTCGGCGCGACAGGTCTGGACCCGCAGTCCGCGAAGGCGTTCGTGCTCTTGTAGCGGGCGATTTCAATCGTCCGATTCAATCGTCCGACCGGCGGACGCGCCGCGCGGGGAACGCGAGTTTCTCCGATCCGCGTCCCGGCGACCCGCCGTGACCCGCGCGTCGCGGCGAACTTTGCGATCGATCGACTTCCCGGCCGCCTGGAGCCGGATCTTCAACGGGTATCGAGGACGATGGCGAGCAAAGGGCAGCTACCCGGCGACCCCGAGGCGGGGCTCGGCTGGCTCAGGGCCGACGGGCCGCACGCCGACATCGTGCTCTCCACCCGCATCCGGCTGGCGCGCAACCTCCAGGGCTTCCGCTTCGGCCTGCGCTCCGACGCCGCCGACCGCGCCGAGGTGCTGCGCCTGACCCGCGCCGCGGCCGAGGAGACGGTCTCGCTGAAGGGGAGCACCGCGCTCGTCATCCCCGAGCTCCCCGCCGGCGCCCGCCAGCTCCTGCTGGAGCGCCACCTGGTGAGCCGCGAGCTGGTGGGCGGCAACGGCCACGCGCCCCCCTCCGGCGCCGCCCTGCTGATGGCGCCCGAGGAGCCGGTGAGCGTGATGGTCAACGAGGAGGACCACCTGCGGCTGCAGACGCTCCTGGGCGGCTTCCGGCTGCGCGACGCCTGGCGGCTCATCGAGCGCCTCGACGACGACCTGGGGCAGCGCCTCCCCTACGCCTTCCACCCCGAGTTCGGCTACCTGACCTCCTGTCCGACAAACGTCGGCACGGGGCTGAGGGCGTCCGTCCTGATGCACCTCCCCGGGCTGGTGCTCACGCAGGAGATCGCCAAGGTGCTGCAGGGGATCAGCCAGGTGGGGCTCACCTTCCGCGGGCTGTACGGCGAGGGGAGCGAGGTGGTGGGGAACTTCTTCCAGATCTCCAACCAGACCACGCTGGGCAAGACCGAAGAAGACCTGATCGACCACCTGCAGCGGATCGTGCAGCAGGTGGTGCAGTACGAGACGCAGGCCCGCGCCGTCCTCCTGCGCGACGCCCCCACCGTGATCGAGGACAAGGTGTGGCGCGCCTACGGGCTCCTTCGCCACGCGAGGAGCGCCAGCTTCGAGGAGGTGATGAACCTGCTGTCGGGGGTGCGCCTGGGGGTGGGGCTGAAACTGATCGAGGGCCTCAGTGTATACACCCTGAATCGCATCATGATCTTCGCCCAGTCCGCCCACCTGGAGCAGCTCGGCAACGGGAGCGCGGGCGAGGGGGAGACCGACGTCCGGCGCGCCCGCTTCGTGCGGCAGACCCTGGCCGCCGAGCCCGCCGATGCGGCAGACGACTGAGCCCCGGCGGCCGCCCATCCCGCGGCCGCCGGATCCAAGATAAAACCAGATCATCACTTATCGCCCGTGCCGAGCTTCCGGCGCGGCTTGTGCAAAGCAGGGGTCGCCTGGTGGCGATCCGGCAGGAACACCCGTCAAAGCCTCCGCCCGGGAAGGGCCAGGAAAACCGATGAACTACAACTTCACCGACCGCGTGCGGAAGGTGCTGGCGATGGCCCGGGAGGAGGCCATCCGGCTCCAGCACGACTACGTCGGCACCGAGCACATCCTCCTGGGGCTCATCCGCGAGGGCGAGGGGGTGGCCGCCGCCGTGCTGAACAACCTGGCCGTCGACCTGGAGCAGGTGCAGGAGAAGGTCGAGGAGAGCGTCCGCCGCGGGAAGGCCACCATCGCGCTGGGCGAGCTGCCGTACACGAGCCGCGCCAAGAAGGTGCTGGAGTTCGCCATGGCCGAGGCCCGCGAGCTCAACCACTCGTACGTGGGCACCGAGCACCTGCTGCTGGGCCTCCTGCGCGAGGAGAAGGGGATCGCCGCCGAGGTGCTGGGGCAGCTGGGCGTCTCCCTGGAGGACGCCCGCCGCGAGACGCTCAAGCTGCTGGGGAGCGAGCCCAGCACCTCGCAGCCGGCCGCCTCGGGCTCCATCGGCGGCGGCGCCGCCACGCCCAAGGGCGAGAAGAAGAGCAAGACCCCCGCGCTCGACCACTTCTGCCGCGACCTGACCGAGCTGGCCCGCCAGGGCGAGCTGGACCCCACCATCGGGCGCGAGGAGGAGATCGAGCGGGTGATGGAGATCCTCTCGCGGCGCAAGAAGAACAACCCGGTCCTGATCGGCGAGCCCGGCGTGGGGAAGACGGCCATCGTCGAGGGGCTGGCGCAGCTGATCGCCGAGGGGAAGTGCCCGGACAGCCTTCGCGACTACCGGGTGCTCTCGCTCGACATGGCGGCCGTCATCGCCGGCACCAAGTACCGCGGCCAGTTCGAGGAGCGGCTCAAGGCGGTGATGAACGAGATCAGCCAGAACAAGAACATCATCCTCTTCATCGACGAGCTGCACACGCTGGTGGGCGCCGGCGCGGCCGAGGGGGCGATCGACGCCTCCAACATGCTGAAGCCCGCCCTGGCGAGAGGCGAGCTGCAGTGCGTGGGCGCCAGCACCCTCAACGAGTACCGCAAGTACATCGAGAAGGACGGCGCGCTGGAGCGGCGCTTCCAGACCGTGGCGGTGGACCCGCCCACGGTGGAGGAGGCGATCGAGATCGTGAAGGGCTTAAGGACCCACTACGAGGACCACCACCGGGTGAAGATCACCGACGAGGTGATCGAGGCCTCGGTCAAGCTCTCGGAGCGCTACATCACCGACCGCTTCCTGCCGGACAAGGCGATCGACGTGATCGACGAGGCGGGGGCGCGGGCGCGCCTGGCCACCCAGGTGCCGCCGGCCGACGTGAACGACCTCAAGCAGCAGCTGGACCAGCTGGCCGCCAAGAAGGACGAGGCGATCCGCGACCAGGACTTCGAGCGCGCGGCCGAGCTGCGCGACCACGAGCGCGAGCTGCAGCGCCGCATCCACGAGCGCGAGCGCGCCTGGGAGGAGGAGCGGCGCACCAACCGGCCCACCCTCTCGGAAGAGGACGTGGCGTTCATCGTCTCGCGCTGGACGGGGATCCCCGTCACCCGCCTCAAGCAGGCCGAGACGGCCCGCCTGGTGGGGATGGAGGAGGAGCTGCACAAGCGGGTGGTGGGGCAGGACCGCGCCATCCAGGCGATCGCCCGCGCCATCCGCCGGAGCCGAGCCGGGCTCAAGGACCCGCGCCGGCCGATCGGCTCGTTCGTCTTCGCCGGGCCCACGGGCGTGGGGAAGACGGAGCTGGCGCGCGCGCTGGCCGAGTTCCTCTTCGCCGACCGCAACGCTCTGATCCGCGTGGACATGAGCGAGTACATGGAGAAGTTCTCGGTGTCGCGGCTCATCGGCGCCCCTCCGGGGTACGTGGGCTACGAGGACTCGGGGACGCTCACCAAGGCGGTGCGGCGCAAGCCCTACTCGGTGGTGCTGCTCGACGAGATCGAGAAGGCGCACCCCGACGTGTTCAACATCCTCCTGCAGGTGCTCGACGAGGGCCACCTCACCGACAACTACGGGCGGGTGATCGACTTCAAGAACACGGTCATCATCATGACCAGCAACCTGGGCGCCCGCGACATCGGCAAGGGGAAGGGCCTGGGCTTCCACACCGACTCGACGCAGTCGTCGTTCGAGCGGATGGAGGAGAAGGTCAAGGAGGAGATCGAGCGCACGTTCAACCCGGAGTTCATCAACCGGCTGGACGACACGATCATCTTCCACTCGCTCGACCGCGAGCAGATCGGGCAGATCATCCACAACCTGCTGGCCGACGTGGAGAAGCGCCTCAAGGAGGAGGAGCTGACGCTGAAGCTCAGCCAGGAGGCGGTGGACTTCCTGATCGAGAACGGCTACGACGAGAAGTTCGGCGCCCGGCCGATCCGCCGGGCGATCCAGCGGTACCTGGAGGACCCGCTGTCGGAGAAGATCCTGCTGGCCGAGTACGCGCCGGGCGATGCCGTCGAGGTGAACGTGGCGGAGGACCGCCAGTCGCTCACCTTCCGCGGCGTCCCGGCCGCCCAGACCACGACCACCTGACGAGAACCGTGCTGTTTTCCCCCCACGGAGGACGGGCCGCCCTGGCGGCCCTCCTCGCTTTCGCTTTCTGCGGCGCCGCCGCCCCCCGCGCCGCCCGCGCCCAGGACTCCACCGCCGTGCAGGCCGCCCCCGCCCAGACCGGGCTGGTGGTGGACTCGGTGGAGGTCCGCGGCAACCAGCGCGTCCCCCCCGCCACCATCCGCTCCACCGCCGGGATCCAGCCCGGCGCCACTCTCACCGCGATCCAGGTGCAGGCCGCCATCCGGCGCCTGATGGCCACCGGGAGCTTCGCCAGCGTGGACGTGCTGGTGCGCGAGCGCGGCCAGGGGCGCGGCACGGTGGTGGTGCAGGTGAGCGAGCGGCCCTACATCGCGGGCGTCGAGTTCCGCGGCCTGGAGAGCGCCAGCGGCTCGCAGGTGCGCGACTCGGTGAAGCTGGTGGAGGGGGGCCCCCTGGAGCCGCAGAAGGTGAAGGACGCCGAGCGGCTGGTGCGCGACCTCCTGGCCCGCAAGGGGATCCAGCTGGTCTCCATCGACACCTCGCTGGTGCAGGTGCCGGGGAGCGAGGGGAGCTACCGGCTGGTCTTCAACGTCCGCGAGGGGAACCGGCTCACGCTGGCCGACGTGGACTTCGTGGGGAACCAGGCGTTCGCCGACGAGGAGCTGGCGGGCGCCATGAAGACCAGGGCGGAGGGCTTCTGGTGGTTCCGCTCGGGGCGCTTCGACCGCGAGGCGTTCGAGACCGACCTGCGCGAGAGCCTGCCCCGGTTCTACGCCGACCGCGGCTACATCGACTTCCAGGTGCTGGGCGACTCGCTGGTGGTGGACCCCCGGACGGGGAAGGCGCGCCTGGTGGTGGAGGTGGCCGAGGGCCCGCGCTACCGGCTGGGCGAGTTCACCATCCAGGGCGCCAGCCACTTCCCCGCCGACGAGCTGGAGAAGCTCTACACGGTGCAGCGCCGCTCGGTGCTGGGCCTTCCCTTCGGCGGCCAGAGCCAGCGCGCGGCGGGCGAGGTGTTCGACAGGGGCGCGCTGGACGCGGCGGCCACGCAGATCCACCAGCTCTACCGCAACGAGGGCTACCTGTACGCGCAGGTGGAGCCGGTGGTGGAGCGCGTGCCGGGGCAGCCGGGGCAGGAGCCCACGGTCAACGCGACCATCGCCATCTCGGAGCGGCAGCCGTTCTACGTGCGCCGCATCACCTTCGAGGGGAACAGCACCACGCACGAGCAGGTGATCCGCGACCGGCTGTGGATGGTGCCGGGCGACGTGTACAACGAGGACCGCCTGCTGCAGAGCTACCAGGCCATCAGCGGGCTGGGCTTCTTCGAGACGCCGCTGCCGCTCCCCGACATCCAGCCCGACGCCGACTCGGGGGTGGTGGACATCGTCTTCCACGTGAAGGAGAAGCAGACGGGGAACATCAACTTCGGCACGGTGATCGGCGGCGGCTACGCGGGGCGCGGCGGCGGCGTGTCGGGGTTCCTGGGCTACTCGCAGCCCAACCTGTTCGGCCAGGGGAAGCAGGCCAACCTGCGCGTGGAGTACGGCTACGGCCGCAGCACCTTCGAGGCGAGCTACACCGACCCGGCGATCGGCGGCAGCCGCACCTCGGGCGGGATCTCGCTCTTCCGCACGGGCGACCGCTACGTGCGGGCCCGGAACGGCCGCCGGCTGCGCACGGGCGGCTCGCTGCAGCTGGGCTTCCCCGTGCCCGGGTGGAACCGCACGCGCGCGTTCGTGGGCTACTCGCTGTCGCAGACGGAGTACCGGGCGGTGGACGAGGAGGAGTGCGCGGGGTCGCTGAACGTGTTCTGCCTCCCGAACGCCACCGCCAGCTCGCTCTCGCTCTCGGTGGTGCGCGACACCAAGAACCACCCGATCTTCCCCACGGGGGGGACGCGGCAGTCGGTGTCGCTGGAGCAGACGGGCGGCCCGCTGGGCGGCGACGGCAACTTCCAGAAGCTGCTCACCGAGGGCGAGTGGTGGGTGCAGGTGGGGCGCCTGGGCGCGGGCCCGCGGCCGATCCGGATGGCGGTGGGGCTGAACGTGCGCGCGGGCTCGGTGTTCGGCGACGTGGGGCTCTTCCCCTTCGAGCGCTTCTTCATCGGCGGCGTGCAGGTGGGGCAGCCGCTGCGCGGCTACGGCGACTACACGGTGGGCCCGCGGGGCTACGACCCCAACTGCGTGGCGCTCACCCTGGACTGCCTGGGCGACAGCTTCGTGACCGTCTCCGGCACCTACGCGGTGCGCATCAGCGACATGATCTCGGTGCACGCGTTCTACGACGCGGGCAACGTGTTCAACGACGTGGCGGAGTTCGACCCCACGCGCCTGTTCCGGGGCGCGGGCGTGGGGGCGGTGCTGGTGACCCCGTTCCTGGGCGCCATCGGCGTCGACGCGGCGTACGGGTTCGACCGACCCGATCCGGGCTGGGAGATCCACTTCAAGCTCGGCAGCGGGTTCTGATCTTTTCTTCAAGAGGAGCGGTGAAGCGATGAAGCGGTTCCTGTCGGTGGGCTTCGCGGGCGCGTTTGTAGCGCTCGCGCTGGCGGCGGTGCCGGCCGCGGCGCAGCAGCAGAAGGTGGGGTTCGTGAACTCGCAGCGCATCCTGGCCGAGACGCCGGGGGTGCAGCAGGCGCAGCAGACGCTGGAGCGCGAGCGCGCGGGGCTGGCGGCGCCGCTCGAAACGCTGGAGCAGCAGCTCCAGCAGGGGCAGCAGCAGTTCCAGCAGCAGCAGGCCACGCTGTCGGAGGCCGCGCGCACGCAGCGGCAGCAGCAGCTCCAGCAGCAGCTGCAGCAGTACCAGCAGCGCGCGCAGGCGGCCGAGCAGCAGCTGCAGCAGCGCCAGCAGCAGCTGGTGCAGCCGGTGATGCGGGCCATCAACGACGCCATCACGGCCGAGATGCGCGCGGGCGGGTTCTCGTACATCATGGATTCCTCGGCGCAGGGGATCGTGGTGGTGGACCCGGCGCTCGACATCACCGACCGGGTGCTGGCGCGGCTGCGCACCGCGGCTCCGGCGGCTCCGGCTCCGGCCCCGCCGCCGGCGCCGCGCCCGTAACCTCGCCCCGATCCCCGCGGGTTTGCGGGGGACGGCGGCGAAAGGCTAGACTGGAGGCGCCCGCGATCTTCGGATCGCGGGCGCCTTTGGTGTGTGCCCAGCATGGACAGTGGTCAGGAGGTGAAAGTCCTCCCGGAACTTGGTCGTAGGGACCGAAGCGAGCCGCAAGGCGCCGACCGCGAGGGGAGCGCTGAAAGAAGCGGGGTAGCGAACCCGTCGAGCCGACGAACAG
>DASVWD010000121.1 GCA_036389795.1 Longimicrobium sp. | reverse complement strand
GTCTGACTCAGGAACGGGCTCTCTCGCACCAATGAGCTTACCGACCTCTTTGCCGACGCCACCCGCCCAATTTATGCTCCCACACCCGTTTCATCCTCCGTGGTCGCGCGCAGCGCGGTGGTAGACTCAGGATGACATCTCGTTTGCATAATCGATTGTAGAATCTGGTATGAGCCTGGTGTCGATCCGCCGGATCGACGAGAAAAGGCCGGGAGCTCGGCGGCTCCCGGCCTTCATCCGACCCGGACCGGACGCGTCTCAGGGCGTGCCGGTCCAGATGTGGTCGCGGACGTAGGGGAAGAGCGCGCCGCCGGGAGGCATGCCGCTCAGGTACCAATCGCGCACGATCGCCGACTGCTGCTCGGCGTCGTACTCCGCCCACGCCTTGCCCGGCTCGTACCGGTACGCGTCGTCGCCGCTCAAAAAGGCGCTGACGAGGGCGCGGACGGCGTAGTCGAGCGTGCGCGAGGGGTGCACGCCCTGCCACACGTGCACGAGCTGCTGGATGAAGACGGCGTCGCCCCGCTGGCCGCCCACGCGCCCGGCGGCGCCGGTGGGGTCGGCGTAGACGTCGGGGCCCGCGTGCACCACGAAGGCGCCGAGCGTGGTGGGGTGCGGCACGGCGTACGGGCGCCCGTGCAGGCCCAGCTGGTTGGAGAGGTGGACCAGGTCATACGGCAGGCTCTCGCGGAAGACCTGCCGCGCCCACACCTCTTCGGCCTCGGTGAGCGGGCGCTCCTCGTACGGCGGGAGCTCCACCTCGTTGGCCCCGGGGGCCTCGGCCTTCCACTCCTCGCCGGCCTCCTCCTCTTCCGGGGCGGGCTTCATCTCGGCGAACATCGCCGCCGTCTCGCGCGCCACCCACCCGGCGGCGAAGGCGGCCACGCCGATCCCGCGGCGGACGTGCGGCGCCGCGGCCTCGAGACCGTAGCGCACCTCGTCCTTGAAGTCTTCGGCCACCTGGCGCGTCTGGTCGGGAGCGGCCTGCGCGGCGTCGCGCACGCCGTCCACCACCAGCTCCACCATCTCGCTCACGGCCGCCTTGAAGTCGTCGAACAGTCCCACCTGAGTCTCCTGGTACGGGGGGAGGGAACCCTTCGATGGTAACGGCGAGCCCCGCCGGAGTGCAACGGGTCGCGGCCGATCCCCGGCGCCGACGTCTTACGTGGGCGCGGGAGGCGGCGTTTCGGCGGGTGGCGGTCCGCCGCGGGCGCATGCATTGACAGGGGGCGCAAACAGGCGTAGCTTGCAACTGAGACATAGATTGTCCACTTGGATTCGCTTTCGAAAATCCAAGGCGGATCACAGGACGGAGATACGGGGTCGCGACGCCCCCGCCCGGCAGAGTGCCGGGCGGGGGCGTCCGCGTTCGGGGGAGGGGAGGACGGAAACGGGGCCCGACCAGGTCCACGCCCCGGCAGAGCGCCCGGGAAACAACGGCGCCGGCGAACCGGGGCCGGGAGCGGCCCGGGGACACTCACGCGCGCCAGCATCCCCAGGGGCCGGGGCGGAACGATGGAACTGGCGGCAGCCGCGGAGGAGCGAGCCCGGCCGCGGCGACGGGCACCCACACCGGAAGGACCGATCATGGCCAAGGCACACACCTTCACCGAGGACTTCAACGACAACGCTTCCGACACCACGAAATGGTGGGTGTTCGGCGACGCCCGCGAGGTGAACCGGCGCCTGGAGCTGTGGCTGGCCAGCAGCGCGGCCGACAGCTACGCCGGCTACACCGCCAAGGGCACGTACGACCTCACCGGCTCGCGCATCTGGGTGGAGCTCGTCCAGGCCCCGCGCACGGGGCAGGCGCGCCTGCGGGCGTACCTGAGCGAGGGGAACGAGCTCAGCATCGGGCTGGTGGACGGCCTGCTGCGCTGCGAGCAGCAGGTCGGGGGCGCGTACCTGGTGTTCCTCACGGTGCCCTACGACCCGGAGGCGCACCGCTGGCTGCGGCTGCGCGAGCTGAACGGCACCGTCTTCTGGGAGGTCTCGCCCGACGGGTCCGCGTGGACCACGCTGTACAGCAACCCGGCCCCCTTCGCCGTGACCGCGGTGAGCCCCGGGATCTTCACCGGGACCTGGCAGCCGGCCCCGTCGCCCGGCGTGGCGGTCTTCGACAACCTGAACGTGGCCGCCACCTCGCTCGCGCGGCGCGTGGAGGAGCGGCGCCGGTCGGCGCGCGCCGTCCGCGCCGACGCGGCCGAGCTGGCGGCGGGGCGGCGCCACGACGAGCACGCCAACAACAACGACGAGGTGAACTACCCCGACCGCCCCTTCATCGGCAGCTACTCCAAGAGCCTGAAGCACGACTCGCTGGGAGACCCGGAGCCGATCTCGTACGGCACCCTGCTGCGCGCGCTGCAGAGCGAGGACCCGGCCGACTTCGAGGAGATCCAGCTCGCCTCGTCCACGGCGCTGAAGCTAACCAACCCGCAGTCCGGACTCGCCTTCGACCTCGAGGGCCCCGACGCGCAGGCGCTCACCCTGCAGCCCGCCCCCCGCTTCGACAGCGAGGTGGCGGCGCACGAGATGGGCGAGCTGTACTGGATGGCGCTGGCCCGCGACGTCGCCTTCATCGACTACGGGACCGACGGCACGATCGCGGCGGCGGTCTCCTCGCTCAATGGCGAGTTCCCGCGGTTCGGCGGGACGGTGCCGGTGACGGCGCAGAACGTCTTCCGGGGCATCTATCCGGGCGAGCAGGCGGGCCCCTACGTCTCGCAGTTCCTGTGGAAGGGGAACGTCGACCCGCGCAAGCCGGCCGGGCAGGGCCGCGACGCCGCCGACGGGATCATCTCCTACGGCGCGCGGGGGATCGACCAGCGCATCGTCCCGGCCCAGGCGGGAACGAACTCGATCGCGGTGTTCCAGACCTGGCTGAACGTGCAGAACGGAATGGACAGGCGCGGCATGGACGTCCTCGACACCGTCAAGCGCTTCATCCGCTCGCTGCGCGACGGGGCCACCTTCGTGCACTTCGACCAGGTGCTGGACGCCTACTACAACGCCGCCTGGTACCTGATGTCGGAGCCGCGCGGGAACCAGCTCACCTTCGTGAGCGGGGGGACCACCGGGCGCCCGCAGATCGACCTGGAGTTCTCGCCGGACCAGGGGAACCCGTACGACCCGCCGGGAGCCGCGGGCGACTCGAGGACGCAGACCGGCTTCGCCACCTTCGGCCCGATCCACCTCCTCCAGGTGCTGGCCGAGGTGCTGGGGCGGGCGCTGCGGGCGGTGTGGTGGCAGAAGTGGGGGGTGCACCGGCGGCTGCGCCCCGAGGAGTACGGCGGGCGCGTGCACAACCACCTCACCGGCGCGCGCACGTACCCCCTGCATCCGAGCATCCTCACCTCGCTGCAGTCCGGCTGGCTGGCGCCGTACGTGGGGCAGGCGGGCGAGCGCTTCCCCAGCTCGTACCTGCTCCCGCAGGCGTACCCCGAGGGCGCCCCCACGCACCCGGCGTACGGGGCGGGGCACGCCACCGGCTCGGGGGCGTGCGCCACCATCCTCAAGGCGTTCTTCGACGACACCGCGCAGATCGAGAACCCCCTGCAGGCCACCGCCGATGGCCTCTCGCTGGTGCCCTACACCGGCGCCGACGCGGGGCAGATGACCGTGGGCGGCGAGCTGAACAAGCTGGCCGGCAACATCGCCCTCTTCCGCGACGCGGCAGGCGTGCACTGGCGCAGCGACTACACCGCGTCGCTCCCCCTGGGCGAGGCGGTGGCCATCGGCCTGCTCCAGGAGATGACCCTGGGCTTCAACGAGGACGACGCCTTCTTCGAGCTGACCCGGTTCGACGGCGTCCGCATCCGCATCTTCGACGGCAAGGTGGTGCCGGTGGTGTAGCCGTGAACGCGGGCGCCGGCGCGGAGCCACGCTCCGCGCCGGCGCTTCCTTCTATCGCACTTCTTTCCCGGCCGGCCCCCGACTTCGGCACTTCCCACTCGGAGCCCGCACGCGGCGGCGCGAGGCGGCATTCCGGCGGGGTGGCGGACCCGCCCGCGGACGCCCAAGATTGCGGGCGCGCCGCGGCGAAACCGCCCCCGCCGGCCCGTCTCTACGTACGCGGCCGGCGCTCATCCCCTTTCATGCGGCCGGACTTCCCGGCAACCCCGGAGGCTTCCATGCTCGTCGTCATCTCCGACCTGCACTTCGAAGAAGAAGACCACGACGTCATCACCGACCCGGCCACGGGGCGCAGGATCGGCCGCCGGCGCAACTTCCCCGTGACCGCCTTCCTGCGCTGGATCCGCGGGCTCGCCCTGGAGGCGGCCCGCAACGGCGGCGGGCGGGAAGGGGGCGGGCGCGGCGTGCGCGAGCTCCACCTGGTGCTGGCCGGAGACATCTTCGACGTCAACCGCACCACGCTGTGGTTCACGCCCCCCGGGGGGCCGATGCCGTACGACGACCCGCCCGCCGCCGGATCGCCTCTGGAGGCGAAGGTGCTCCAGGTCCTGCGTGCCATCGCCGGCGACGAGCGCGTGGAGCCGGTGCTGCGGGCGTTCCGCCTCCTGGCCACGCAAGGGAGGTACGTGGACGACGCCGGGGAGGAGGCCGACTTCCCCGCGGACCGGATCCAGGTGCACTACCTCCCCGGCAACCACGACCGGCTCTGCAACGCCACGCCCGAGATCCGCCGCTGGGTGCGCGAGACGCTGGGGATCGCCCCCGTGAGCGGGGACCGCTTCGCCAACCAGCTCGAGTTCGCCGACCCGCGGGTTCTGGTCCGGCACGGGCACGAGTACGACCGCTTCAACTTCTCCGCGGACCTTTCGAAGGCGAAGACGATCCCGGCGCGGCTCCCGCCGGAGCAGTACGACGCTCCGCCCTTCGGCGACTTCACCACCGTGCAGGTGGGCTCGCGCCTGCCGCTGGAGTTCCGGCGCGTCCACGGCGAGGAGCGGATCCTCGCCACGCCGCTCCTGGAGCACGTCTACGAGCGGCTGCTGGAGTTCGACGACGTGCGCCCGCAGTCGGCGGTGGTGGAGTTCCTGCTGCGCGACCCCGACCTGGCGGACGTGCCGGACCGGGAGATCTGGGCGGTGGTGGAGCCGGTGGTCCGCCGCATCCTGGCCGACGTCCGCAGGGATCCGTTCCTGCGCGGATGGCTCAAGCGGCTGGAGAAGCAGTGGGAGCCGGACGTCTTCGACGCCGTGCAGGTGGTCCTGGACACCAGCGCCTGGAAGCTGACCCGGCGGCTCCCCCTGTCGCTGGTGCGGCGGCTGGCCGGCACCGGCGGCGGCGAGGGCGCGCCGCCCGTGGCGTTCGCCGCGCGCGAGGAGGCGATCCAGGGCGGCCGCGCGCGCTACCTGGTGGCCGGCCACACGCACCGCCCCGCCGTGGAGCTGGCCGCGGCCGACCGGGACGGCGGCCGCTACTACATCGACACCGGGACCTGGCGCAACCGCATCCCCACCGCCCCGGGACGCACCGGGTTCGGCCGGGTGAAGGCGCTCACCTACGTGATCCTGTGGTCCACCGGCGAGGACCGGGGCGACCCGCCGCACCCGGGGAAGATCGACTCGTTCGACTACTGGTCGGGGTACACGCAGCGCTTCCCCGCCGCCTGACCCAGGGCGCGGGACCGGCGCGCCGTCCTCGGTGCCGCGCCTCGAGCGTGCACCAGGCGGAGGCGTCGCGGGCGATCGGCAGCTCTTCGTCGGTGGGTCACCCAGGCATCGGGGTGGACGCCTTCCGGGGGAAATGCGCCCCTCGTGGGTGCGGGGGGCATGCATTGACAACGGACGCGGAGAGAGATAGCTTACAAAGGACGATCAAATTGTCATCTTAGATACGCTTTAAAAGCGTCGGAGTGAATTAAAAGACAGAGATGCGGGGTCGCGACGCCCCCGCCCGGCAGAGTGCCGGGCGGGGGCGTCTGCGTTGGCGGGAGGGAGGGCGGACGAGACGCACTGGAGATGGGCCGAGGAGAGGCCCCCGCCGGACTAACGGGTCCGTGCAGGGGCCTCTTCGCGCGCTGCGGCCGCGCTCGGCCGCGGGCGCGTCCGCCATGACGGGCAGCGGGGGCGCGGGCTTCGCGCCTGGCGGGAACCTTCTCACCCACGGGAGGAACGATGCCTCAGCTTCCCCGGCGCGAGGAAGAGCGGCGCCTGGCCGCCCTCGGCATCCGGCAGCAGGCGGCCGAGCTCGCGGCCGAGCGGCCGCATCCGGTCGACGACAACAACTCGGACGAGGTCAACTACCCCACCCGGCCCTTCGCGGGCAACTACTCGAAGGGGCTGGAGCACGACGCCCTGGGCGACCCCGACCCCGAGTCGTACGCCACCCTGCTGCGGGCGGTGCAGAGCCGCGACCCCGCCGACTTCGAGCAGATCCGCCTGGGCCCCGGCGGGATCAAGCTCACCAACCCGCAGTCCGGGCTGGCCTTCCACCTGGAGGGCCCCGACAGCCAGGAGCTCACCCAGCCCCCCGCGCCGCGCTTCGACGGCGCGGTGACCGCGCACGAGGCGGGCGAGCTGTACTGGATGGCGGTCGCCCGCGACGTGCCGTTCATCAACTACGGCACCGACCCGCTGATCGCGGCCGCCGTCGCGTCGATCAACGGCGAGTTCTGGGAGTACGGCGGGCCCCGGGGCGTCACGGCGCAGACCGTCTTCCGCGGGCTCGAGCCCGGGGCGCAGGCGGGCCCGTACGTGTCGCAGTTCCTGTGGAAGGGCAACAGCGACCCGCGCAAGATGCCGGGCGGCGGCCGCAACGCCACCGACGGCTTCATCGCGTACGGGGCGCGGGTGATCGACCAGCGCCAGCAGACGGTGAAGGGGTACCCGGAGATCGGCGCCGCGGCCGACTACCTGACCGTCTTCGACACCTGGCTGCAGGCGCAGAACGGCGCGGACTTCCGCGGCCAGGACCAGTTCGACTTCACGCAGCGCCGCTTCATCCGCAACCTGCGCGACGGGACCAACTACGTGCACTTCGACCTGGTGATCGACTCCTACTACAACGCGGCGTGGTACCTCCTGTCGGAGCCCCTGGGCAACCAGCAGACTCCCAATGCCGGCGCGGTGCCGATGCGCGACCGCGAGTTCCCCTTCGACGCGGGGAACCCGTACGCTCCGCCGGCCCCCGACTCGCCCACCGAGGCGGGGTTCGTGACCTTCGGCGACGTGCACGTGATCGAGGTGCTCACCGAGGTGATCGGCCGCGCCGGGCGCGCGGTGTGGTGGCAGAAGTGGGGGGTGCACCGGCGGCTGCGCCCCGAGGAGTACGGCGGGCGGGTGCACAACCACATCACCGGCGCCCGCACCTACCCGATCGACGGCAGCATCGTCAACTCGCTCACCGCGGGCGGGCTGGCGCCGTACTACCCGGAGCGCTGGGCGCCGTCGACGACGTACCTGCTCCCACAGGCCTACCCCGAGGGGGCTCCCACGCACCCGGCGTACGGCGCGGGGCACGCCACCATCAGCGGGGCGTGCGTGACCATCCTCAAGGCGTTCTTCGACGAGAGCAAGACCATCGAGAGCCCCGTGCAGGCCAGCGCCGACGGCACCGCCCTGCTCCCGTACACCGGCCCCACGCTCACCGTGGGGGGCGAGCTGAACAAGCTGGCCGACAACGTCTCGCTCTTCCGCAACGCCGCCGGCGTGCACTGGCGCTCCGACCACCAGCAGTCGCTCCTGCTGGGCGAGGCGATCGCCATTCGCCTCCTGCAGGAGCTGTCGATCACCTTCAACGAGGACGACGCGTACTTCCAGCTCACCCGGTTCGACGGCACCACCGTCCGCATCCGCGACGGGTGGGTGGACGTGGTGCCCCAGCAGGCGGGCTCGTGAGCCGACCCTCTCTGCGGACCCAGGCCCGGCCCTTCAGGGCGCCGGCCCGGCCGCACACCCACAACCCACGCGGTGCCCCCGGCCGGGACGCCGTGGACCCGCGCTCAAGCGGAAGGCAGGAAAGTATGACGTTCGTGATTCGCGAAGCGGGCGGCGTCCGCTTCTCCGAGGACCTGGTGCTGGGGAGCGGGCTGGCGCTCGGCACGAGCGCCCTCGGTGTTCCCGAGCTGCTGGGCGGGGGAGAGGCCGTGCTCGTGCCGTCGGGCGGCGACGACACGGCGGCGCTCCAGGCGGCGCTGAACGCCAGCACGCGCGTGCGGCTGGCGCCCGGCACGTTCCGCATCGGCGCCACCGTCACCGTCCCTCCCGGCCGGGCGCTGGTCGGCACGGGGGGGCAGGCGACGGAGGTGGTGGCCTCCCACTCCGGCGACGCGTTCGCCCTCGCCGTAGGGCCGGAGATCCTCCTCGGCACGCAGATCACCGCCATCGAAGACCTGGTGATCACCGGCCCCGGCTACTCGGTGGGCACGGGGGTGGGGATCAGCGCCACCCAGCCCGGCGCCGGCGGGTCCATCGACACGCGGATCCGCCTCCGCAGCCTCTTCATCAGCGGGTTCGGCGGAGGGGGCGTGCTGGTGCAGGAGGCGAACAAGGTGGAGCTCTACGACGTGGCGGCGAGGCACATCGGCGGGACCGGCATCTCGCTGGACGGCTCGGGCCATTCCACCAACCGCCTGCTCTGCGCCGGCCTGGTGAGCGCCCAGAGCGGCAGCGGCATCGCCATCAGCAACTTCCTCTCGGTGCAGGTGGCCAACGCGCAGGCGATCGGTCTTGGGGGCACAGGAATTCTGGTGACCGGCTGCGCGGGGCTGCAGCTCTCGGGGCTCCAGTGCATCTACACGGGCGGGAGGGGGCTGCACGTGCAGCAGTGCTCCGGGGTGGCCATCGACGGCGCCAGCGTGCTCGGCTGCGTCGGCTCGCTGTGGGTGGAAGCGTGCACCGGCGTGAGCGTGGGCGGCCTCCGCTCCAGCAACTCCAGCGGTCACGGGGTGCGGATCAGCGGAGGCGCCAGCGTCGCGATGCACGGCCTGGTGACCGACCAGAGCGGGCTCACGGGCCCGGTGCCGGCGCCACACCTGCTGGTGGACGGCGGCGCCACGGAGGTGCTGGTCACCTCGCTGCGCAAGACCAACTCCGCCGGCGGGCCGCCCACCTTCGAGGCCGACGTGGCCGGCGCGGGGGGGCGGGTGGTGTTCATCCAGAACAACCTGGACCCCGCCCGCATCAACTCCGGCGGCAGGTTCGTGCAGCTCTGAGCACGGGGACGGGTCCTGAAAAGCCTCACACAGAGTCAACGGAGTCGACGGAGAACACCGTGGGTCCTCCGTTCCCTCCGTTGACTCCGTGCGAGACATTCGTGACGGTGCCTGCTCCCGCGCGAAGCTTTTCGGGGAACGGGATTCAGTACCGCGTCTCGATCCCGTGCACCAAGCGGTAGGTGTCGCGGGCGATCAGCAGCTCCTCGTCGGTGGGGATCACCCACACCTCGGGGTGGGCGCCCTCCGGGGAGATGCGCCCCTCGCGGCCGCCCACGGTGGCCTGGTTGAGGGCGTCGTCCAGGCGGATGCCGGCCCACTGCAGCCCCTGGCAGACCCGGGCGCGCACCGGGGCGGCGCCCTCGCCGATGCCGCCGGCGAAGCAGACGGCGTCGGCGCCGCCCAGCGCGGCCAGGTAGGCGCCCACGTACTTGCGCACCCGGTAGCAGAAGATCTCGATGGCGAGGCGTGCCCGCCGGTCGTCGTGCTCGTCGGCCTCGGCCAACAGCTCGCGCATGTCGTTGGTGAGCCCGCTAATCCCCAGCAGCCCCGACTGCTTGTTGAGCAGGCTCTCCACCTCGTGCAGCGAGAGGCCCTCCTTGCCGGCGATGTAGTCGAGCACCGCCGGGTCCAGGTCGCCCGAGCGGGTGCCCATCACCAGCCCCTCCAGCGGGGTGAAGCCCATGGAGGTGTCGACCGAGTCGCCGCCCGAGACGGCGCACGCGGAGCAGCCGTTGCCCAGGTGCAGGGTGACGATCTTCGTCTGCTCGCGCGTCTTCCCCGTCAGCTGCCGGTAGCGGTAGCTCACGTAGCGGTGCGAGGTGCCGTGGAAGCCGTAGCGCCGCACCCGGTGCCGGCGGTAGAGCGAGTAGGGGATGGCGTAGAGGAAGGCGCGCTCGGGTAGCGTGTGGTGGAACGAGGTGTCGAAGACGGCGGCCTGGGGGACGCCGGGGCCCAGCACCGCGCGCACCGCCTGGATCCCGCGCAGGTTGGCGGGGTTGTGCAGCGGCGCCAGGTCCACGTACTCCTCGATCCCGCGCAGCACCGCGTCGTCGATCAGCACCGAGCGGACGAAGCGCTCGCCGCCGTGCGCCACCCGGTGCCCCGCCGCGCCGATCTCGCCCACGCCGCCGAGCGGCACCCCCGAGCCCTCCGAGGTCATCCACCCCAGCAGGTGGTCGACGGCGGCGCGGTGGTCGCGCAGCGCGGCCGTCCCCCGCTCCGCCACGCCGCCGCCCGCGCGGTAGCCCCACACCGCCTCGCCGCCGATGCGCTCCACCTGCCCGCGCGCCAGGCGCCGGTCGGCGCCCGCCGCGATCTTCTCCTCGTCGGTGTCGATCAGCTGGAACTTGAGCGACGCCGAGCCGACGTTCAGGACCAGGATGTTCATGCTCTCGCGAAGCGCGCCGGGCCGCTCCCCCCGGGAGACCGGGAGGTCCCTGAGGTTAGCGGCCCGGCGGCGGCGGGGCCAGCGGCACCCGCCGGGAGGCGCTTTCGCGTCAGCCGTTGCCGTTCGCGGCGCCGCCGGGCTGCGCCGGCGCGTCCATCTTCGCCTTGGTGGTGTCCAGGAACTTGGTGAGGGTGGTCACCACCTGGTGGATGCCGTCGGCGCCGCCGGCCAGCAGCAGGCCGGTGATCCCCACGTCGAAGGCGGCGAACCAGAGCTGCTGCCCTCCCTGCAGCGCGTCCAGCGCCCCGGCGGCCAGCAGCGGGCCCACGGCGCGCACGCCCACCAGCGCGGCGAACACGGAGAGCGAGAGCGAGACGATGAAGGAGTAGCGCTGCGTGGACATGCGGTAGCGGTCCAGCGCCATCCGTGCGAAGCGCGCGCTCTGCTCGTCCCGGGGATGGTCGACGCTCCACTGGCGCTCGCGCGAGCCCTGGGCGCGCCAGGCGGTGATCACCACCTCGACCGCGCGCTCGATGAAGAGCGCCACGGCGATCAGCGGCGCCAGCACCTGGCCCACGTTCAGGAGCCCGTCGCCGGAGAAGGCGAGCGACTGCGCGAAGCCGATGTCGCGGCCGACCAGGAACAGCACGATGCCCATCCCGGCCGCCAGCAGCGCGACGGGGCCGATGGGGAGCCGCGCGGGCGAGACGACGGCCTGCTGCTCGGCGGGGACGACGACGGGGGCGGAAGGCTGGGGATTGCTCATGAATCGCTCTCGGGAAGAAGGTCTCGGAAGGGGTGCCGGGCCGCGACGGGGGAAGGGTCCCGGCGCCGGCGGACGCTTTACCGGGTGCCCGGCTCGCCGCCGGCGGCGGCCAGGTCCATCCCCCGCTCCGCCAGCGCCGCGTGCAGGGCGCGGGAGACGAAGGTGCTCCAGTAGCCGTTGGCCACCAGGCCGCGCTCCGCCTGGAAGCGCTTGAGCGCGACCGTGCCGTCCTTCCCCCAGACGCCGTCGACGGGGCCGGGGTCGCAGCCGGCGGCGGCCAGGGCGCGCTGGCGCTGGACTACCGTGGCCGTGGGGGTCCACACGTCGTAGATGGACGCCTCGGGGTAAATTCCCCGCAGCACCCGCGCGAAGGGGAAGCCGGAGACGTCCACCTTGTGTCCGGGGCAGACGTCGTGGTGGCCGTGGTGGTCTTCGGGGCCGAGGTGCGGCCAGCGGCGCTGGATCTCGCGCCCCACCTCGATCATCATCCGCACCTGCTCCTCGGTCCACGGCTGCACGACGAGCGGCCTGCCGTCGGGGCCGGCGGTGTGGATCCAGTCGGGCCCGGCCATCCCGGCGCTGGTGGCGTAGCCGATGTTCACCGTCTCGACGCCCACCGTGGAGCGCGAGCCCTTGTGGTCCGGGTCGGTGAGCGCCCGGCCGTCCCAGCGCAGCGTCTGGTGGACGCCGGCGTGCCAGGAGCGGTTCTCCAGCGACACGTAGCGGTCCACCCCCTCGGCGAAGCTGCGTCCCACGGCGTAGTGGGCCGACGCCTGCCCCTTGCGCTCGGGATTGGCGCCGCCCAGCACCTGGCGGCACACCCTGAGGTCCCAGGTGACGGTCCAGTGCCAGGTGACGCCCAGAGGCCTCCCCCCGATGGCCTCGGGCCACCCGCGGGTGACGGCCTGCCCCTCGCCGAGGGGGATCATGGCGCCGTCGTTGAGCTCGAACGGCAGGCCGGCGACGGGAACGGAGCCGATCCCGTTGGGGACGGTGGTCTCAGCGGGACACATCGTGGTCGCGTGACGGTGGAAGACGGCCGGGGTCGGGTGACGGGATCGGGAAAAGGGCGGCGGCGCCCGAAGGCCCGGGCGGGCGGTGGACTCGTCGGGATGATGAGGGGGAAGCGCGCGCGCTGATGGAAGCTACTGGAGAAGCGGCCGGCGGACAAGGAAGCCCGCCGACGCGGGCGCGCCGGCGGGCGGCCGGAGGGCCCTCGCCCGCGCGGCGTTCCGCAGTCGAAGCCTCGCGGGGTCCGCGAGGCTTTCTGCCGTGGTTGCCGCGGCTTATGCTGATCGACGATCTGCTTCGGTATTCGCGATCGAAGTTCCCTACGAGCCCGATCACCGGATCGGATTCCCGATCGGCATCAGCCGCCTTTGGCCCCGCCGACCTCGACCACGTCGTCGCCGGCGACCACGAAGACGCGGTCGCCGGGGCAGACCGCCACGTCGGCCGTGCCGGTGAAGTCGCCGAAGGCGGGAAGGATCCCCACGCGCGGGCCGAAGTGGAAGCACGGCAGCCGCTGGCGCTGGCGCCCGGGGCCGCGCAGGGTGACCGAGGGGTGCACGTGGCCCGCCAGCACGTAGCCGGCGGCCGACTCGAAGGGGTGGTGGGAGAAGACGAAGGGGCCGTGGGCCCGGGGCGGGTCCACGCAGGCGATCTCCAGCTCGGGGGGCGGATCTCCGGCGCGGCGGTCGTGGTTGCCGCGCACCAGCACCACCTCGAGCCCCGGGTGCCGCTCCCGCCAGGCGCGCGCGGCGGCCAGGGTGCGCGGGGCGCGGCCCTCGCGGGCGTGGAAGAGGTCGCCCAGGATCACCAGCCGCGCCGCGCCGGTGCGCTCCAGGGCGCGCGAGAGCCGCGCGAGCCCCGCGCTGGTGGTGCCGCCGGGGACGGCCACGCCCGCCGCGCGGAACGCCGCCGCCTTCCCCCAGTGCGGGTCGGCCACCAGCAGCGTCCGCGCGCTTTTCCAGAACACCGCGCGCTCGGGGAGGAGCACCAGCCCCTCGCCGGCGAGCTCGAACGTGAATCCCGTCACCGGTCCGGCTCGCCGCCTCCCTCCCGCCAGAGCCAGACGTCGCCCGAGATCCACGCCGACGCCGGCCGGCCCCCCGACGCGGTGAGCGGGGAGAAGCGCATCCCGGCCAGGACCTCCTCCACCTGGTCGGCGTACTCCGGGCGCGAGAGGCCCTGCGAGACGTCGACCGAGCGGGGGTCCAC
Organism: Longimicrobium sp.; assembly: GCA_036389795.1. Lineage (NCBI taxonomy): Bacteria > Pseudomonadati > Gemmatimonadota > Longimicrobiia > Longimicrobiales > Longimicrobiaceae > Longimicrobium > Longimicrobium sp. The sequence continues at coordinate 35,219 of DASVWD010000121.1, read as the reverse complement.
CGTGCCGTCGGGCCGCACGAAGACCCGGACCTGCAGCAGGCCCTGCGTCTCCCGGTACCACAGCGTGGTCTGGTACAGCTCCAGCAGCCGCCGCTCGACGTCGGCCCGGTTCTCCAGCACGGGGGCCCCGTCCAGGTCCGCCCCCGTGTACGTCTCGCCGAGCATCACCTTCGGCTGCGGCTCCGGCGCCGGCGCGGGCTCCGGCCCGGGCGCGGGCGCGAGCGGGGCCGCGGCCGCGGCCTCGGCGTCGTAGCGCGGGTAGTCGTCGTACGGAGCCGCCTGCGCCGACATCCAGGGGGGCGGGCCGGTGAGCACGGCGGCCGCCAGGAGCAGCAGGATGGCCGCGGCCAGCGTGCGCCGGTCGACGGGCCCGGCGCCCCACGCCACCATGCAGATGAAGATCATCATCAGCCCGAACAGGCCCAGCACCTGGAGGGCGGGGAGGTGGCTCGCCAGCAGCATCCACACGCCCGGCGCCAGCCACGCCACCGGGCTGCGCAGCGCCCCGGGCGCGAGCGCCGCCCGCAGCTCCGGGTCCAGCTTCGCCAGCGCCGGCCGCTGCCAGGGGGCGTCGGCGAACACGCTGCCCGGCGGCGCCGCCAGCGGCCCCGGCGCCGTCTGCGCGAGCCGGACGGGCGGGGTGGGCGCGGCGGCAACGACGGGGGCGGGCGCCGGCGCCGCGGCCTGCACCCGCCGCCGCGGCGCGCGCGCGGGGCGGGGCGGGGCCGGGGCCGCCTGCTCGGGGAAGGGGTCGCGCCCCTGGAGCAGCCCGGCGCGCTCGCACCAGGGGCAGGCGTCCAGGTGGGGCCCGTGGCGGTGGCGGGGGTTCGTCGCGCACGTCACGAGCGCCGCCTCGGCCCCGGCGAGCGCGCCGCGCCACTCGGCGGCGGTGGGGCGCGCGGCGGGGTCCTGGTGGCCGCCCAGGAAGGCGCGCAGGAAGAGCGCCTGGAGCGCCGGGTCGAGCAGCTCGAAGCGGGGAGCCAGGCGCGGCGGGCGGCAGACCGGGTGCTCGGCGCCGTGGGGGAAGAGCCCGCGGCGGATGCGCTCCTCCACCGGGGGCACCTCGCCGCCGTCGGCCAGGCGCGAGGCGAAGGGGTGCGTCCCCTCCATCAGCAGGAGGAAGAGGAGCGCCGCCAGGCCGAAGAGGTCGTGCTCGGGGAGGCGGTCCAGCTCGGCGAAGGAGAGACCCTGCAGCTCGGGCGGGGTGAACTCGGGCTTGCCCACGTGCGAGCGGTGCACGGTGCCGTCGTCGGGGTCGCGCACCTGGAACGAGTCGGTGTCCACCAGCGTCACCGCGCCGCCCTCGCCCAGCAGCACGTTCGACTCGTTGACGTCGCCCACCACGTAGCCGCGCGCGTGCAGCGCCTCGAACGCCGCGGCCAGGTTGGCCCCCGCGCGGTGCAGCACGCCGTAGTGGCAGAGCGGGGCCGTCCGGCGGCGGGTGCTGGGGTTGTAGAACTCGAAGACGCGCGGCCCCTCGGCGCGCGGCATCAGGAACCCGGCGAAGCGCCCGCGCCCGTCCAGCAGCAGGTCGCACGGCCATGCCAGCGCGGCCACGGCGGGGTCCAGCTCCGGCGGGTCTTCCATCATCAGCGCCAGCTTGCGGGCGCGCTGGATGGTGGGGGCGTGGTAGAGCTTGGCGACGAGCGTCGGGTCGCGCGGCAGCCCCAGCACGCGCGCCTCGCCGCCCGCGCCCAGCTCCAGCGCGTCGTCCAGCGCCAGCAGCTCCAGCGTCCGGCGGCGGCGGAAGATCAGGGGCGCGGGGAGGGCGAGCACGTCAGCCATGGCCGCGCGCCGCCAGCAGCAGGGTGAGGTCGTCGTCGGAGCGCGCCGTCACCCGCGGGCCGGAGAGGAAGGCCCCCAGCTGCCGCTCCGCCTCGCGCGGGTCGCCGCCCTCCGCCGCGAAGGCGAAGAGCGGGGCGAAGAACGGCGCGTGCGGCACCTTCTCCGGGAACTTGAGCGCCAGCCCCTGCAGCCCGTCGGTGAAGACGCCCACGTGCCGCGCCTCGCCCCGCCACGCCGCCCGCTGCGCCGCCGCGACCGCGCCGGGCGAGGTGAGGAAGACCGTCTCGTTGGCGAACTCGCCCGAGGTGGGCACGGTGACGCTGCGCATCCCCCCGTCCTCCGTGGCCACGATCACGGCGCCGTCGCCCACCTGCGCCGCCGCCACCCCGCCGTCCCACGCCACGCAGGCGATGAGCGTGGTGGCCAGGTCGCGGATGTCGGCGCCGCGGCGGGCGGCCTCGGCGTGCACGGCCTCGAGCGCGGCGGCCAAGGCGGCGTCGAGCGCGGCCGTCCACCCGTCTCCCGAGGCGTCGACGGCGGCCGCCGCGCGGGCGAGGGCGTCCACGGCGGCGTGGGCGGCGGCGCGCGCCCCGGCCTCGGCCAGGGGGGCGCTGCCGGCGCCGTCGGCCGCCGCCAGCGCCACGGCGCCGCGGGGGAGCCGGCGCCAGTCGTGCGCGTCCTGGCAGGGGAGCCCGCCGCGCGCGTGGCCGGTGCCGCGCACCGAGACACCCAGCACCCGCCAGTCTCCGGCGGTCCGGCCGGCGGAGGGTGCGGCCGGGGCCGCGGTGGGGACGAGCGTGGCGTCCGTCACAGCTCCGCCCACCCGGTCGGCTGCAGGCGCACCGACTCGTCGGGGCGCGAGTGGGCCACCGACTGCATGCTGCGCGAGAGCCAGACGAACATCTCGCGGAAGTCGAGCCCCCGCAGCCGCAGCGGGTCGCGCACGGTGAGCTGCTTGAGCTTGGAGAGGTTCGCCCGCTCCACGCCCACGGCGAAGAACGCCACCTGCTTCTTCTCCTCGGCCTCGCGGATGCGGCGCGCGGCCTCACGGATCGCCTCGTCGGGCTCGCCCTGCGGCTCGCCGTCGGTCACCAGGAAGATCCAGGGGCGGTAGTAGGCCACGTCGTAGGCGCGGTAGCGGGCCTTGCGCTCCTCCACCAGGTCGAGGGCCAGGTTGATGGCCTCGCCCATGTGCGTCATCCCGTCGGCGTCCAGGAGCGGCACGTCGAAGAGGTCGGGGCTCGTCCAGTCCTGCACCAGCCGCGCGGCGTCGTCGAACGCCACCACGGCCACCTCCACGCGGCGCGAGGCCAGCGGGTCCAGCGCCAGGTCGAAGCGGAAGGCGTCGAGCCCCGCCTGGAGCGCGTCGAGCGGCTCGCCGCGCATGGAGCCGGAGGTGTCGAGCAGGAGCACGCAGGGGCAGCGCGGCTCGGGGTTCTCCGCGAACTCCACGGCGTCCTCGAGCCTGGAGAGCTGCGACATGGGGTCGGTTCCTTCGGACTGCGGTGGACGAGTGGGGTGGCTGCGGGTCCAGCGGGATCTCGAATATCGCCACGATCCCCGTGCGGCGACAAGGGTTTGGGGACGATCCGCGCCACTCCCTGCCGCTCAGTCTCTCGGACGGCGATGAACTACGGAAGAGCGGGCCGCGGGTTTTGGGCGTGTCCCTCCGCTGCGCTCCGGGCCGGGCTGCGCGCGCATCCCTCACGCTCGTTCCGCCCCGCCGAGTGCCGGTGCGGGGCCACCCTCCACCGCGCAGCGGGGGAGGGACCGGCGCGCCAGGCGCCAGGGAGGGGGCTTCACCCCCGCTCCGCCTCCCGCTCCAGCCGCACCTGCATCTTCCTCACGCGCTCGGCCAGCGTTTCGCTCGACACCTGCTCGCGGGTGCGGTCCACCAGCAGCGGGAAGGCCAGCGGCGGCGTGCGCTTCGGCTCGCTGATCACCACTCGGCCGGCGGAGAGGCGCTCCAGCGTGCGCCCCAGCCGGCTGCTCTCCAGCTGCCGCTCCAGCACCTCGCGGTGCGCCTGGCTCACCAGCAGGTTGCCGGGGTCGTAGCGGGTGAACACGTCGAAGAAGAGACCGCTGGACGCCTGCAGCTGCCGCGCGCTCTTCGACTGGCCGGGGAAGCCGGTGAACACCAGTCCCGCCACCCGCGCGATCTCGCGGAACTGCCGCCGCGCCATCTCCGTGGCGTTCAGCGACGCCGGCACGTCGTCCAGCAGATTCTCCGGGCGCAGCAGCCCGGCCGCCAGCGCCTCCTCCAGCGGCGCCTCCTCCGGCGAGAGGAGCTCGATCCCGTAGTCGTTCATCGAGAAGGTGAACGAGATCGCCTTCAGGCGGGAGATGCGGTACGCCAGCAGCGCCGCCAGCCCCTCGTGCACCAGCCGCCCCTCGAAGGGGAAGAAGTACAGGTGGTGCCCCTCGCGCGTCTTCACCCGCTCGATCAGGAGCTCGTCGGCCGCGGGGATCTTCGACCAGCGCGCCTGGATCTCCAGGATCGGGCGCACCGCCTCCATCTCGGGGCCGCGGAACTCCCCCCGGCTCGCCTCCTCCAGCCGCGCCCGCAGCGCCGCCGCGAGCTCCGTCGAGAGCGGCATGCGGCTCCCCATCCAGCGCGGGATCGCCCCGCGCGAGGTGCTGGCGCGGCGCACCCACGCCTTCATGTCGCGCACCCGCACGAACTCCAGCGGCTTCCCGGCGAAGAAGAAGCGGTCCCCGGGCCGGAGGCGCGCGATGAAGCTCTCCTCCACCGTCCCCAGCCTCGGCCCCCGCAGGTACTGCACGGCCATCGCCGCGTCGCTCACGATGGTGCCGATCGCCATGCGGTGCCGGCGCGCCACCTGCCGGTCTTCGACGACGTACAGCCCGTCGTCGTTCTGCACCACGCGCTGGAACTCGGGGTACGCCCGGAGCGCCTCGCCGCCGCGGGTGACGAAGTCGATCACCCAGTCCCACTCGTCGTACCGCAGCTCCGCGTAGGCGTGGGTGGTGCGCACCTCCGCCAGCAGCTCGCCCGGCCGGAAGCCGCCGCCGAGGGCGACCGTGACCACGTGCTGCGCCAGCAGGTCCAGCGGGCGCTCCACGGGAAGGCGGCTCTCGATGGCGGCCGCCTCCACCCCGTCGCGAGCGGCGGCCACCTCGATCAGCTCCAGCACGTGCGTGGGGACGCAGGTGACGCGGCTCTCCACCCCCGGCCGATGGCCGCTGCGCCCCGCGCGCTGCAGCAGCCGGGCGACGCCCTTGGGGCTGCCCACCTGGAGCACGCGGTCCACCGGCGAGAAGTCCACCCCGAGGTCCAGGCTCGACGTGGCGACGACCACGCGCAGGCGGCCCGTCCTCAAGCCCTCCTCCACGAACTCGCGCGTCCGGCGGTCGAGCGAGCCGTGGTGCAGCGCGATCTCCCCCGCCCACTCCGGGCGCGCGGCCAGGATCGCCTGGAACCAGATCTCCGTCTGCGAGCGCGTGTTGGTGAAGACGATGGCGCTCTCCGCCTGGTCGAGGACGTCCAGCAGCTGCGGGAGCATCTGCGTCCCCAGGTGCCCGGCCCAGGGGAAGCGCTCGATGGTGGGCGGGATCAGCGCGTCGACGACCACCGTCTTCGGCACCAGCCCGCGCACGATGCGCCCCGGGCGGTCCCGGCTCGCGACGCCCAGCAGCGTGGCCCGCGCCTCGTCCAGGTTGCCGATGGTGGCCGAGAGCCCCCAGGTGCGCAGCTCCGGACGCCAGGCGCGCAGGCGGGCGAGCGCCAGCTCCGTCTGCACGCCGCGCTTGGTGCCCATCAGCTCGTGCCACTCGTCGACGACCACGGCGCGCAGGTCCGCGAACAGCTCGCGCGCGTCCGGGCGCGAGAGGAAGAGCGACAGGCTCTCGGGGGTGGTGACGAGCGCGGTGGGGAGCCGCGCGCGCTGGCGGGAGCGCACCGCCGCGGGGGTGTCGCCCGTGCGCGACTCCAGCGTCCAGGGGACGGCGAGGTCTTCCAGCGGCGCGCGCAGGGCCTCCTCGGTGTCGCCCGCCAGCGCGCGCAGCGGCGTGATCCACAGGATGCGCAGCGGTGGGGAGTCGGCGCGCCGGACCCGCGCGGGCGCGTCCGGGTGCCCCTGCATCCACTCCAGCAGCGGCCCCAGCCACGCCGCGTACGTCTTCCCCGTCCCCGTGGCCGCGTGGATCAGCCCGCTCTCGCCCGCGAGGTAGGCGTCCCACACCTCGCGCTGGAAGTCGAACGCCTCCCACCCGCGCGCGGCGAACCACGCCTCCATGCGGTCGAGCGGATCGTCGGCGGCGGCGAGCTTTCGGGCGGCGGCGGATCGGGCCACGGGCGGATCGGCGCGGGTGCGAAGGTGTTTCTTCCGTCCGCTTTCCACGGCAACGATCGCGCCGTGCGCTAAAACGATAAGTCGAGATCAACCCTGCATCGTGTCTGCGCTGGCGGAATCGGATCGAAACTTGATCTGACCTCGCTTTGTGATCACGTTAACATCATCATGAGAGGATCGGGGCGCGTGAGACACTCCCGTCGCATGCCGAGGAAAGGAGGCTGATCCATGACCGTCGAACAGCTTTACGACCAGCGCATCAAGCCGCTCCCGGCTTCAGACCGGCTGCGGCTGGCCCGACTCATCCTGGATGGGATTGCGCCGGAGTCGGTGGTGGACTTCCAGACTGAATGGAGCGAAGAGGATCTGCGGGACTTCAGCCTCTCCGCGTGGGCACGGCTGGAAGCGGAGGAGAGTGCCGGCAATGGCTGAGCCCGGCGACGTAGTCACGGTGGACTTTCCAGGTGCCACCGGAGTCAAGCGGCGACCCGCTGTTGTCGTCTCCAGCCGGCTTTACCACGCGCACCGGCCGGATCTCGTCCTCGCGGCGCTGACCTCGCAGATATCCGCAGCGCGCTCGCCCACCGATTACCTGCTTCAGGACTGGCAGGCCGCGGGGTTGCACCAGCCGACCGCATTCCGCGCGTACTTCGCAATGGCTGGACGCTCCACAGTCAAACCCGTCGGACGCCTCTCCGAACGCGACTGGCACGAGGTGCAAGGATGCCTCGCCCGCGCACTCGCATTCCAGGACGAGCGGACGGGTTCTGCTTGACGGTCGTTGCGCGAACCAGCGGCGTGTCGATAGCGTGTCCCGCTCCCGACAAGCATCTCCTGAACCACGCTCTGGACCAATGCGCCGGCTTCTCCCGCTCTCGCACCTCGTCCTCTGCGCCATCGCGCTCCTCACTGTCCCGGCGCGCGCCCAGGGCCCGTCCGCCTACCGCGCGGCCGCCGACTCGCTGATCCGGGGCGCCACCGCGGACAGCGCGGCGTGGAACCGCGTCGCCGAGCTGGCGGACCGCTTCGGGCCGCGCTTCAGCGGCACCGACAACCTGGAGCAGGCGATCGACTGGGTGGTGGAGCAGATGCGCCGCGACGGGCTGGAGAACGTGCATACCGAGCCGGTGATGGTGCCGCGCTGGGTGCGCGGCGCCGAGTCCGCCGAGCTGGTCACGCCGCGCCGCGTCCGGCTGCACCTGCTGGGCCTCGGCGGCAGCGTCGGCACGCCGGTGGAGGGCGTCGAGGCCGAGGTGCTGGTGGTGGGCTCGTTCGAGGAGCTGGAGCGGCGCGCGGCGGAAGCGCGGGGGAAGATCGTCCTCTTCGACGTCCCCTTCACCACCTACGGCGAGACGGTGCGCTACCGCTCGGGCGGCGCGTCGGCGGCCGCGAAGGCCGGCGCGGTGGCGAGCCTGATCCGCTCCGTCGGCCCGTTCGGGATGCAGACGCCGCACACCGGGAGCCTGCGCTACGACACCACCGCCGCCCGCATCCCCGCGGCCGCGCTCTCGATGGAAGACGCGATGATGATCCGCCGGATGACGTCGCGCGGCGAGCGGGTGCGCGTGCGGCTGTCGATGGGCGCGCGCATGCTCCCCGACGCGCCCTCGCGCAACGTGGTGGCCGAGATCCGCGGCCGCGAGCGCCCCGACGAGGTGGTGGTGATGGGCGGCCACATCGACTCGTGGGACGTGGGCACGGGGGCGATGGACGACGCCGGCGGGAGCGTGGCGGCGTGGGAGGCGGTGCGGCTGATGAAGCGCCTCGGCCTGCGCCCGCGGCGCACCGTGCGCGTGGTGCTCTGGACCAACGAGGAGAACGGCCTGCGCGGCGCCAACGCCTACCGCGACGCGCACCGCGCCGAGGTCGACCGGCACGTCCTGGCCATCGAGTCCGACGCCGGCGTCTTCGCCCCGCGCGGCTTCGGCTTCACGGGGTCCGACGCGGCGTACGCGGTGGTGCGCGAGATCGGGCGGCTGCTGGAGGGGATCGGGGCGGGGACGATCAACCGCGGCGGCGGGGGCGCCGACATCGGGCCGCTGATGCAGCTGGGCGTGCCGGGGGCGGGGCTGGAGGTGGACGGCTCGCGCTACTTCTGGTACCACCACACCGACGCCGACACCCCCGACAAGCTCGACCCCGCCGAGGTGGCCCGCTGCGTGGCCGCCATGGCGGTGCTGGCCTGGGTGGCCGCCGAGCTCCCCGAGCCCCTCCCGCGCGGCCCCGCGCCCCAGCGCTGAACTGCCTGGCTCTCACAGAGGGCACAGAGGACACAGAGGAACGGCCTGTTGCAGGCGAAGTCCTCTCTGTGCCCTCCGTGTCCTCTGTGAGATCAGGGGTTTTCTCAGCTTCCGCCGAGCGTCAATCAACCGGCTTGCGGGCGACGACGGCGTACATCATCGGGATGTCCGGCATCCCGTCGGGCATGTACCAGCGCCGGTGCTCCGGATCGTAGCGCATGTTCTCGAACGGCTTCCAGCCGCGGGAATAGAGGTACTCGCGCAGCACCTCGATCACGAGCCCGCCGTCGATCAGCGCCTGCACCACCTCGCCGACGCCCCAGGGGAACTCGATGGACGGATGCGGGTTGCGGAAGTCCCGCACCCCCTCGTGATACTCCCCGAGCGCCAGCCCCTCCCGCGACATGGCCACGTAGTCGCCGATCCCCTCCAGCTCCAGCGGCTCGCCGCCGGTGGAGTACGGCCAGTGCAGCGTCAACCGCTCGTCGAACATCCCCAGCACCGGGTGGAACTCCGCTAGCACGAAGCGCCCGCCCGGCCGCAGGACGCGCGCGATCCCCGCGCCCCACGCGCGGAGGTCGGAGAGCCAGGGAACCGCCCCGTACGACGAGAACGCCAGGTCGAAGCGCTCCCCCTCGCGCGCGGCCCGCTCCAGCCAGTCGTACACGTCCGCGCGCTCGAAGCGCGCCGCGACTCCCGACTCCTCCGCCAGCCTCCGCGCGAACTCGACCGCCTCGTCGCTGATGTCGACCCCGAGCACGTCGGCGCCCAGCCGCGCCAGGCTCAGCGTGTCCTGCCCGGCGTTGCACTGGAGGTGGACCACGCGCAGGCCCGCCACGTCGCCGAGCAGCTCGCGCTCCTCCTCGCGCAGCGTGCTCCCGCCCGCGCGGAAGAACGCCGCCTGGTCGCCCTTGTGGCTGTTGTGCGCCGCCGTGGCCGCGTTCCACGACCGCCGGTTCTGCTCGTGCAGCTCGCGCTTCATGGTTCGGTAGATCCGGGTCGCCGGTTCGATGTGAGAAAACGACGGAGTCGAGCGGGGCGAGGCAAGACCTCCCCGCCTTGCCGCGCCGCTCCGCCCTCGCGAAGATGCTGGCGCCGGAGGGGCCCCGAGCTTGCGTCGGCGTCCTGGCACCGCACCCCGTGAGGACATGCCGCCAGTCGACGCCCGCCCGAAGCCCGCGAAGACGTCCGCCGCCGAGGCCGCGCCCGCCTTCCCGCTGCGCGTGGCCGCGGTGGACGTGGGCTCCAACGCCATCCGCTTCCTGGCGGCCGAGTTCGCCTCGCTCGCCGAGTACGCGGTGCTGGCCGAGGAGCGCGTCCCCGTGCGGCTGGGGCACGACGTGTTCCTCACCGGCCGGCTGACCCCCGAGGCCATCGACGCCGCCGTGGCGGCAATCGCCGGCTTCCGGACGCAGATCGAGGCGCTGGGGATCGGGCACTACCGCGCCGTCGCCACCAGCGCCACCCGCGAGAGCCGCAACGGCGCCGACTTCGTCGAGCGCGTCCACGACGAGACGGGGATCGACCTGGAGGCCATCACCGGGCAGGAGGAGGCGCGGCTCGTCTACCTGGCCGTGCGCCACCACGTCGACTTCGGCGAGCACAAGTGGATCTCGGTGGACGTGGGCGGCGGCAGCGTGGAGGTGTCGCTGGTGGACTCCAGCGGCATCCTGGGGAGCGAGTCGCACGTGATGGGCTCGGTGCGCCTCCTCGAGGAGCTCTCCGTGGCCGGCGAGGAGCCGGGGCGCTTCCGGCGGCTCCTGCAGGAGTACGCCGCCACGCTGCAGATCCCGACCATCGCCCAGCAGTGGAGCCCGAAAGGGGTGATCGCCACCGGCGGCAACGCCGAGGCGCTGGCCCGGCTCGCGGGCACCGACGCCGCGCGGGGGCGGGTGGCGTCCGTTCCCCTCTCCGCGCTGCGCGGGACCATCGAGCTGCTCTCGCGCCTCTCCTACCACCAGCGCGTGGAGCAGTTGGGCCTGCGCGAAGACCGCGCCGACGTGATCCTCCCCGCGGCCATGATCTACGAGCGGGTGGCCGCGCTGGCCGGGGTGGAGGAGATCCTGGTGCCCGCCGTGGGGCTCAAGGACGGCGTGCTGATCGACCTGGTGGAGGACCTGACCACCCACGAGGCGCACGAAGACCGCAAGGAGCGGCAGGCGCTGGCCGGGGCGGTGGCGCTCGGGCGGCGCTACGGGTTCGACGAGGAGCACGCCCTGCACGTGGCCGAGCTGGCCGGCTCGCTCTTCGACCAGCTCCAGGAGGTGCACGGCATGGAGCCCTCCGACCGGCGGATGCTGCTGGCGGGCGCCGTGCTGCACGACATCGGCACCTTCGTGGGCTACAAGAAGCACCACAAGCACTCGCTCTACCTGATCGCCAACTCCGAGGTCCCCGGCTTCACCCAGCGCGAGATCGACATCGTCGCCAACCTGGCGCGCTACCACCGCAAGGGCGTCCCCGCCGAGCACCACGAGGCGTTCACCGCGCTCCCCCCGGCCGACCGCGAGCGCGTGGTGAAGCTCGCCTCGCTGCTGCGCATCGCTGACGCGCTGGACCGCGAGCACCTGCAGGTGGTGCGCTCGGTCAGGGCGCGCGTCACCCGGTCCGGCAAGCTCAAGCTGAGGCTGGAGGCCAGGGGCGACCTGCTCCTGGAGCGCTGGGCGCTGCGCAGCAAGGGCGGCCTCTTCACCGGCACCTTCGGCCTGGAGATCGAGGTCGCCAACGGCGAGCCCGTGCCGGGGTGAGCCTCCGCTGTTAAAGCAAACTTGAATAGCGGGCGGCGCTATTAAAGTTTGAGGCCCGAAACTTTAATAGCGAGTGTCGCCATGATCCCGCGACTCGCGCTTGCATAGCCAAGCCTGCGGGGGAGAGGCGCTTCCTGCGCCGGGGCGACTCCACAAGTATCCCGAATCCGGCAAAGACTTTTCTCACGCAGAGTCAGCAGAGTAAGCAGAGAACCCCTCTGCAAACTCTGCTGACTCTGCGTGAGGCCTGCTGTTCCCGGATTTGATCTACCTGCCGGCCGACGAAGCATCGGACCGGCTCGTCGCATCCTCTTCCCCGCTGGCTGTCCCCTGTCCCCTGTTCCCCTGACGTTCAGGACGGCGTCGGCGGCTTGCTGCGGCGGCGGTCCTGGCGCACGATGTCGAAGACGATCCAGAAGCCGAGCACCGCCGCCAGCAGGAAGAAGATCATCGCCAGGGCGGGGTAGCCGAAGATGGTGTACCGCGTCTGCACCCGCATCATCATGGCGGCGCCCACGATCAGCGCGGCCGAGATGATGCCGGTGGTGAGCCGGTTCGCCACCTTCTGGATCCCCTCCGTAAGCCAGAGCTCCTCGTTCAGGTCCACCTTCATCGTCACGCGGCCTTGTGCGACGCCGTCGAGCACCTGGTTGAGCCGCGCGGGGAGCTTCTGGACGAACTCGTTCATCTCCAGGACGTTGGCCACCATCCGCCCCGGAGAGAGCGACTTGAGCATCCGCCGCTGCATCAGCTCGGCCACGTTGCGGCGGATCGAGGCGTTGGGGTCGAACTCGGGGTCGAGGGTCCGCCCCACCTGGTCGAGCGCCAGGAGCGCCCGCCCCAGCATCGCCATCTCCACCGGGAGGCGCACCCCCGTCTGCGCGGCGGCGCGGAACACCTCCAGCATGATGCGGCCGACCTCCACGTGCCTCGAGTCGGTCTGGAACTGCCCCACCAGGTCCGACGTGGTCTGCACGAAGGTGGCGCGGTCGAATTCCTCCTTCACCTCGCCCATCTCGATGGTGCGCTGGGCGGCCTCGGGGCCGTTGCCCTCGCTGATGGCCACCACCAGCCGGATCAGGTGGTCCTGCAGCCCGGGGCCGATGCGCCCCACCATCCCCAGGTCCAGCAGGGCCACGCAGCCGTCCTCGGTGAGGAAGACGTTGCCCGGGTGCGGGTCGGCGTGGAAGAAGCCGTCGACCAGGATCTGCTTGAGGTAGGCGCGGAAGAGCTCCTCGGCCAGCGCCACGCCGTCGATCTCCAGGTGCGCCAGCGGCGAGAGCTTGGTGATCTTGCGCCCCCGCACGAACTCCATGGTCAGCATGCGCGAGGTGCTGTAGTCGTCCACCGCGGTAGGGACGTACAGGCGCGGGAACTCGGAGAGGTTCTCGGCCAGGGTGGCCAGGTTGGCGGCCTCGCGCCGGTAGTCCAGCTCGTTGATCAGGCTCTTGCGCAGCTCCTGCAGGGTGCGGCCGAACTCGTACTGCTTCCCGGCCTTGGTGTGGCGGTCCATCCAGTCGGCCACCTCGGCCAGGGCGTCCAGGTCGTCCACGATCTGCTCGCGGATGCCGGGGCGCTGCACCTTCACCGCCACCTCGCGCCCGTCGCGCAGCCGCGCCCGGTGCACCTGGGCCAGCGAGGCCGCCGCCATCGGCTCGTGCCCGAAGTCCAGGAACGCCTTGGAGACGCGCACCCCCAGCTCCTGCTGCACGATCTTCGCGGCCTCCTCGGCCGGGAACGGCTCCACGTCGTCCTGCAGCCGGGCGAGCGCGTCGATGTACGGCTGCGGCAGCAGGTCGGGGCGGGTGGAGAGGAGCTGGCCCAGCTTGATGAAGGTGGGCCCCATCTTCTCCAGGTCGTCGGCCAGCTCGGCGGCGGTGGCCTCCGCGGCCGGGTCGGTGGCGGCCTGGTCCTCCTCCAGCAGCGCCTCCTCCAGCCCGGCGGTCTTCACCAGGTCGGTGCGGCCGTACTTGAAGAGCAGCTTCGCGAGGTCGCGGTAGCGCTTCAGGTGCTCGCCCTTCAGCGAGATGCCCATTCGTCTTCTCGAATCGTGCTGCGCGGGGGAAATCTTGTGAACTGCGCGGAACGGCGCGGGAAAACGCAGAAAGCGTGCTTGGGGGGTGCGCGGGGGGTGTCGGGGGGGCGTTGGGGGGGTGTTGGGGCGACTGAAGTCGCAGCAACAACAGCAGAAAGCCTCGCAAACCGCGCGAGGCTTCAACCGCAAACGGCACTTCGAGTTCGTCGCGCGGGGCGCCGAGGTGTTTCCCCTCTACCGCGCAGCGGGGGAGGGGAGCGCGCCCTCTGGCTGCGAGGAACGAGCAGCCGAGGGCCGCGCGGGGGAGGGGGCCTCCCCGCAGCGGGGGACGATCAATCCTTCTCGTCGAGCGCCGCTCGGAGGGCCGCCTCCAGCTCGGGGTAGCGGAAGCTGTGGCCGAGCTGGGTGAGGCGGCGGTGCTCCACGCGCTGGCTCACCAGCACGGTGCCGTCCGCCATCTCCCCGAACATCAGCCGGAGCGCGAAGGCGGGCACCGGCACCAGCGCCGGGCGCCGCAGCACCCGCCCCAACGTGCGGGCGAGCTCCTCGTTCGTCACCGCGCCGGCCACCACGTTCACCGGGCCCGCCATCCGCTCGTCGCGCAGCGCGCGCAGGATCACGTCGACCGCGTCGTCCAGCGAGATCCAGCTCATCCACTGGCGGCCGCTGCCCAGCCTTCCCCCCGCGCCCAGGCGGAAGGGCGTCAGCATCCTGGCCAGCGCCCCGCCGCGCGCGGTGAGCACCACCCCGAAGCGCGGCAGCACCACGCGGACCCCCGCTTCGGCGGCCGGGGCGGTGGCGGCCTCCCAGTCGCGCACCACGCCGGCCAGGAAGTCGTCGCCCGGGGCGCTCATCTCGTCCAGCCGCTCGTCGCCCCGGCTGCCGTAGAAGCCCACCGCCGACGCGTTCACCAGCACCCGGGGTTTGTGCGCCAGGCCGGCCAGCGCCTCCGCCAGCAGCCGCGTGGCGTCCACGCGGCTCGCGCGGATGCGCCGCTTCCGCTCCTCCGTCCAGCGCTCCCCCACGTTCTCACCCGCCAGGTTCACCACCGCGTCGAGGCCCTCCAGCGCCGTCGCGTCGATCCGTCCGGCCGCGGGGTCCCACCGCGCCTCGCCCTCGCCCTGCGGGGGGCGGCGCACCAGGCGCAGCACCGCGTGCCCCTCCGCCTCCAGCCGCCGCGACAGCTCCGTGCCGAGCAGCCCCGACGAGCCGGCGACGGCCACGCGCAGGGGAGGTGCGGAGGGCGGGGTCTGGTCCATTGAGCGGCTCCGGGCGGACGGCGACGGTCGGGTGCTCGAAACGATCATGGAAATGATACCGGCCGCCGCGCGCCCGGCAACCTCAATTCATAAGTAGGTAGTCCTAAGTGCTGAGTGCTGAGTCCTAAGTTGCCGGATCGGACATCGTCTGTGCAGTTCAGCACTTAGCACTTAGCACTCAGCACTCAGGACTTGAAAGTCGACAGAACTTCTGAGCACTTACTTATGATGCGGAAGGGCGGCCCCGCGGGGCCGCCCCTCGTCGCCTCGATCAGCCGACCGGCGGGCCGGATCAATAGAAGCGGTCCAGCTCGAAGCGGTCCTGGCTCACGTAGCGGCCCTGGAGGCGCACGTAGCTCCCCTGGCGCAGCTGCCGGAAGCGGTTGGCCTCGTAGCTGCTGGCGTTGTAGCGCAGGAACACGATCGCCTGGCCGCGCGAGGTGTTCACCGAGAACTCGCCGCGGTTGTAGTCCACCCAGTTGACGCGCCCCTCCAGGCTCTGCATCCCGTAGGTGGACCCGCTGCCGCTGGTGCTGCCGCCGTAGCCGCCGCGCTCCTGCACGCTCTGCGTCACGCTGATGTAGTCGGTGTACGCCGTGCCCTGCTGGTCCTGCCGGATGCGCATGGCCACCTGATCGCCGCGCTCCAGCGCCGTCACCGGGTACTCCTGCTGCTGGTAGACCACGCGCGTGCGGTTGTCGAAGTACACGTTGCCGACCTGGCCGTTGCTGGTCTCGATCTGGATGATCTGGCGTTGCGTATCCAGGGCGCGCACCTCGCCGTACACCTCGCCGTTGCCGCCGCCCTGCTGCCCCATCACCCCGCCGAGGACGTTCCCCAGCGTCCCGAGCTGCGAGCACCCGGCCGCGGCCAGCGTCGCCGCCGCCAGCACCGCGCCCCGCGCTCCCCGCATCAGCTTCGTCATGGCTCATCGCTCCTTCGGTTGCCCCCTGCGGCTCCGCTTACTCCGGCGGAGAGCCCGAGTGCTGGAGCAAACACGGTGCCACCGCGAGAGATGCATCTGATTGAATTACAATGGCTTAGACGATCTTGCCCGTCCCTGCCCGGAGACAGCGTCCGTCCCCACGATGTCCCAGCACTTCGCACTTCGCACTTCGCACTCAGCACTTGCTGTTCGGGCATGTCCCTCCGCTGCGCTCCGGGCCGGGCTGCGCGCGCGGTAAGGCAGCAAACAACGCTGCCCAACCGCGCCGGGCCACCGCCGCCACGATACTCCCTGTGGCGGCGGCGTCCCGGCCCTGTCGGGCGCGCATCCCTCATGCAACCGCGAACGGCGAAACCGCCCGAAAACAGGACCGCCGCCGGGCTCGAGGCCGGGCGGCGGTGGTCGTCTTCGGGAGAGAGCGGCGCGTCAGCGGCCCCGGCTGGGGACCCGGATCACCTGCCCGGCGCGCAGGCGCGACGAGCTCATGTCGTTGGCGTTCTTGAGGCGCTCCACGCTGGTGCCGTGGCGCCGGGCGATGGTCCACAGCGAGTCGCCCTGGCGCACGCGGTAGGTGATGAGCCGCGCGTTGGCGGAGCGGCCGGTGGAGCGCCGCGCCGTCTGCTGCGGGCGCGCGTCCGGCGCCCGGCCGATGTAGGCCAGGTACTGCCGCGGGTAGACCGCCACGTGGAAGTGCGGCGGGCGGTGCTCCTCGGTGGCCTCGATGGCGCCCTGGCGCTCCAGGTACAGGAGCGTCTCGCGCAGCCAGCTCAGGCAGCCGCGGCGCGTCGGCTTGCGGATGTCCACCGCCATCCCCGTGGGGTGCACCGACTTGTCGGCCGAGTTGAACAGCCGGAACGAGGTGGGGCGCACCCCGCTGGTGACCACCAGCCGCTCGCCGCAGGCGTCGCGGTACTGGCTGGACAGGCGCTGCACGAAGGTGCGCGTGGTCTCCAGCGCGTACGGGTAGGTCACCGCGTGCAGCCGGTAGTTCTCGTTGCCGCTCATGCGCACCAGGTCGCCCTCGCGCGCGGCGGAGCGCACCCCCGTCCCCGTCCGGAAGAAGGTCAGGTGGTGGTCGTGCGCCTGCTCGTACATGCGGTCCACGCTCGCCCGCGAGCCGCTCAGCGACTGCGCGCGGGCGCCCCCGGCCGTAAGGCCGAGCGCCAGCACGAAGGCGATGGGACCGACGATTCGGTGGATGCGCATCGGTTGCAGTGGGTCTGACGTGCGAGAGAGCATCTCGTCCGGACAGGGAAGACGTCCGGACGCCCTTCAGAAGAGCCCCCAACGCCGAAAAGACGGCACAACCAGGCCGTCCCCTCGACATATCGTACCCGCGATTCCGCGGGCGGTCAACCGTTTACACGCGCCGGCAGCGAGCTCGCCAGGAGAACGCGAGCCGCGGACGGGTTGTGACGGATGTGCGGAAGCGTGATGAATATCGCCTGTAAGTGGCTATCCCGCAAGGGGTTACTCACGCATTCGCGCACTTCCGCACTCACGCGCTCACATCTCGGGCGACGCCAGCCCCGGCGCGCGCCGGGGGCCGTAGAGGCGGCGGTACACCTCGGCGTTGCGGATCACCACCTTCACGTAGTGCCGCGTCTCGGCGAAGGGGATCTGCTCGCGGAAGGCGTCCACGTCGCGGCCGTAGCCCAGCTCGCGCTTCCAGCGGTCCGCGCGCCCCGGGCCCGCGTTGTAGGCGGCCAGCGCCAGGTCGCGCGCGCCGCGGTAGCGCCGCATCTGGTCGCGCAGGTAGCGGGCGCCCATGCGCAGGTTGATCTCCGGCACCGCCAGCAGCTCCGGCTCGAAGTTGCGGATCCCCACCCCGCCGGCCAGCCACGCCCCCGTCCCCGGCATGATCTGCGACAGCCCCGTGGCCCCCACCCACGAGCGCGCCCGCCGGTCGAACGACGACTCCTGCCGCACCAGCCCGGCCAGCAGCCAGGGGTCCACGTCCACCCGCTCCGCCTCGTCCAGCAGCAGCTCGCGGTAGGGGAAGGGGAACACCACGCGCAGCAGCCGGGCGTCCCAGGCGCCGCCGCGCTCCTCCAGCAGCGCGCGGCCCAGGCGGATGCCGTCGACCGGGTGCCCCGCGTCGCGCAGCCCCTCCGCCAGGACGAGCCGCGCGAGCGGACGCTCCCCGAGCCGGCGGACCTGCGCGTCCAGCTCCGCCTTCCACGCATCCTCCAGCCCCGCCTCCTCCAGCGCCCGCAGGCGGCGGAGCGCGGCGGCGGCGTCGGCCTCGTCGGCGGGGGCGGCGGGCCAGGGGAGCGCGCGGTCGGCGCCCGCCAGCGGGTCGGCGCCCATGCGGTCGGCCGCGCGGACCGCCGGGTAGGAGACGGGGTCCGCCGCGATCGCCGCCGCGTACATGGCGCGCGCCCGCTCCTCGCGCCCGGCGCGCTCGTGCAGCAGCCCCGCCTGGTACGCGGCCTCGGCGGTCTGCTCGCCCTGCGGCCAGCGCCCGGCGTACTCCTCCCAGGCGCGGATCGCCGCCGCCGTCTCGCCCTCCTTGCGGCTGCGGTCGCCCACGCGGAAGAGCGCCTCGCGCGCGTGCGGCGAGTGCGCCACCTCGGCCGCGCGGCGGTAGTAGACGATCCCCGTGGCCCGGTCCGCCGCCTCGTCGCCCAGCAGGAACCAGGCGGTCCCGGCGGCGGCGGTGCCCGCGCGGCGCTCGGCCAGGCGGCGCAGCGCCGCCCTCCCGTCGTCCGCCCGCCCCAGCCGCACCAGGGCGCGGGCGGCGTACAGCTCGGCCTCGGCGGCGCGCTCGGCGTCCAGCTTTTCGGCCGCCTCCAGCAGCCAGGCGCGCGCCGGCTCGTAGTCGGCCTCGTCGAAGAGGAGCCGGCCGACGCGCAGCCGCGTGGCCGCGTCGTCGGGCGCGCCGCGGGCCAGCGCCACCCGCAGCGCCTTCGCAGCCAGCCCGGGCTTCCCCGCCGCCTCGTACGCGGCGGCGCGGGCCAGCTGCTCGGCGGCCGTGCGCTCGCCGGGGAGGTCGCCCAGGAGCGCGGCCGCCGCGGAGCGGACCGTGGGCGCCGCGCCGCCGTCCGCGGCGACGCGGGCCAGGACGGCGCGCGCCTCGGGGCCGTGCCCGGCGGCCGCCAGGAGCCGCGCCTGCTTCAGCGCCAGCTCGGCCGCGGTGCGCGCGTCGAGCGCCGCCACCGCGCCCGCCTCGGCCTCCAGCCCGGCGGCGGCGCGCACCGTGTCGCCCGCGCCGAGCCAGTAGCGCGCTTCGGCGCGGGCGCGGTGGGCGCGCGCCGGGGCCGAGGCCTCGGCCGGGAGCGGCGCGGAGACCGCGGCGGGGTCGCCCGCCGCGGCGAGCGCCTCGGCCCGGAGCGCCAGCAGCCAGTCCGCCGCCTGCGGCAGGTCGCGCGCGGCGTCGGCGAAGGCCCCGGCGGCCTCGCGGGGGCGCTCCGCCCGGCGCAGCACCCGCCCGAGCCGGGCGGAGGCGACGCCCCGGGCCTCCCCCTCGGCGACGGCCGTGTAGCGGCGGTAGGCGGCGGCCGCGGCCTCCCACTCCTCCCGCGCCTCCTCGGCGCGCGCCAGCAGGAGGAGCCCGGCGCCGCCGCCCTCCTCGTCCAGCCACTCGCGGCCGGCCAGGAGGCGGCGCACGTGGCTCCAGGCGTCCCACCCGGCGGCCGCGCGCGCGGCGAGCAGCGCCACGGCGGGGGGCGCGTCGTCTTCGTCCTCCACGTAGCACCGCAGCTCGTTCCACGCCGCCCAGGGGCGCCCCGACTCCAGCTCGGCGCTGGCCTCGCGCGCGGCGGCCGTCATCCCCGCGTGCGAGAGCCCGGCGAAGGGGTCGGTGACGGCGGGCGCCTCCAGCGTGGTGATGCGGGAGAGACTCTCGCGCACGTCGCCCCGGCCCCAGGCCGTGCCGATTGCAAGACCGGTCGCGATCCCGGCGAAGCCGGCGTAGCGGACGAGCTCGGAGGAGAACTTCATGCGTGTGCTGCGGGTTCGGCGGAGCTGCTGGGCGTTTGGCGGCGGGTGGAGCGCGCGGTGCGGCGCGGCTCCACGCGGGACAGAGCACGAAACGGGCCGATCCCGTTCCATGGCAAAAGGTTACGGAGCGGGCACCGTCGTGTGGCTGGGGTAGAGGATGAACCCCGCCGGCCGCGCAGGGTTCCGCCGGCCCGGATCGCTCGCTCCGCTAACGTGCTGGCGGGGCGGGAGATGACGGGCGGAACGCGGTTGACAGACCGGGGGCGCGCCGATAAGTTATCCGCTCGCTTCCGCCCGGGAGCGACCGATCCGGCGTAGCTCAGTTGGTTAGAGCATCTGACTGTTAATCAGAGGGTCGCAGGTTCGAGTCCTGCCGCCGGAGCTTCTAAAACTGGACGAGAGCCCCGCCTGCCGATCGCAGGCGGGGCTCTCGTCGTTTCATGGCAATCGTGCAACAGCCCGTTGCACGATTGGCGGCGGCCTCACCTCGGCCTCGAGAGAGACCGGTCAGAGCGGTCAGCAGATCCTGCTCATGCCGCTTGCTCCGCCCGGGAGCGGAGTTCTGGAGCATGGCGCAGAATCCATCCACGCCCACGCAGCGCGCCAGGCTTCAGTGCGGTATCGCCACTCCAGAATCCCCAGCGCAGGAACAGGGGATCGGCATCCTCCCGCGCGAAATCCGTGAAGAGAGGGCTTAGCTCCGCCACGGTGAACAGGGGACGCGCGGGAGAGATTGCCCGGCAGACGCGCAGCGGTGCCTCCAGCTCCGGAGCCTTGCCGGCCGCGGAAAGCGCCAGGCTGAGGAGGGCGCCCGCCGTGGCCGACCCCAGGTCGTCCAGCTTGGACAGAGCGCTCTCCAGGCGAATCGGATCTACGAGGTCGTGGTTCGCCGCGAGCCAGGTTGCCGCAACCTGGAACAGGCGCGGATCCTCGCGGCTCCACCGGGCGGTCTCCGCGATCAGGGACTCGAGGTCGATCGGCGAGGGGTGTGGTGAAACCGTGAGCCACGCGCCGACACGTGCCCATTTGCGGGACAGTTCGTCCAGCTTCGCTTCCACTGCGCCTCGATTCATCGCTCTCGCTTCACCGGTCCCCGGGCGGCGGGGCATCACCCCGGAAGTGCTGAATCAGCTTTTCCATCCGTTCCGCCCGTGCTGCGTCGATCGATCTCAGGCGTTCGACCTGCCCCGACGCAAAATCCAGTTCCTGAAAGGACGGAGCAAGGATGTGCAGATCCTGCAGGTCACGCGCCCGTCTGGTGCCGCCCCACAGCTTCATCACGATGAGGTCGAGCCGCCCGACCAACTCCACGCGGACGGCTCCGAAGGTGCCCAACGCCTCCACCCGGCGTCGGTAGTCCGGAGGCAGGACGTCGATGTACGACTGTATGCTGGAGCTCACCCATCCCGCAGGTGCTCCGGCGCTACGCTCCACTCCCCGGATCGCCTCCTGAAGCTGCCCGAGGTCTGGGCGGGACTCGATCACGTCAATGTCCACGGTCGCGCGGTTCAGCTGGTCCCGGAGGATCAGGGCAGCGCTGCCGGCGAGGACGAGAGTCGCCGGTCCGCGGACGAAGTGCCCCAGTTCTTCCAGCAACCCAAGGATCTCCTCCTTCCCGAACGCATCTGGCATGGTGCGGCTCCCGCATCTGAGACAGAGGTGCTGCCATTGATAATGGATGGGCACCGAAGCCACGGAAAGCCGCACGGGATGTCAGCCGCGCCACGACCCGCGTGAGGGATGCGCGCCCGGAGGGCCGGGACGCCGCCGCCACAGGGGTATCGTGGCGGCGGTGGCCCGGCGCGGTTGGGCACAGTTGTACCGTGCCCTACCGCGCGCGCAGCCCGGCCCGGAGCGCAGCGGAGGGACACGCCCAAACCCGTTGTCGCAGTTGCGGTTCGTGGCTCCGCGTTCCGGAGCGCATACGAACTCTCTTGACTTCCCGGCCTCCACCCGCGCACCTTACCCACACTTGCTAAGGTGAAGAGAATAGGGGGAGACGCATGGCGACGGAACCGCTCAACCTGCTGCAGGGCACGCTGGACCTGCTGATCCTGCGCGCGCTGGCCTGGACGCCGATGCACGGCTACGGGGTCACGCAGTGGCTGCGCGAGCGCACCGACGAGGCGCTCACGGTGCAGGACGCGGCGCTCTACCAGGCGCTGCGCCGGATGGAGGGGAAGGGGTGGGTCGAGGCGGAGTGGCGAACGTCGGAGAACAACCGCCGGGCCCGCTACTACGCGCTCACGCAGGCGGGCCGCCAGCAGCTCGGGCGCGAGGCGGCCACCTGGCGGCGCTACGCGCAGGCCGTCTTCCAGGTGCTGGAGCCCATGCCGGGGGAGGCCTGAGATGACTGCCCCGAAGCGCGGCCGCGGCTTCCGCCTCCCCTGGCGCGACCGCGGCGAGATCGAGCGCGAGGTGGACGAGGAGATCGCCTTCCACCTGCAGATGCGCGCCGAGGAGCTGGCGCGCCGGGGGGTGGACCCCGCGGCGGCGCGCGCCCGGGCCCGCGCCGAGTTCGGCGACGTGGCGGCGGCGCGGCGCGCCCTGGCTGCCACGGACCTGCGGGCGGAGCGCACGCGGGGCCGGCGCGAGTGGCTGCGCGAGGCCTGGCAGGACGCGGCGCACGGGACGCGGCTGCTCCGGCGCCGCCCGGTCTTCGCCGCGGGGGCCGTGCTCACGCTGGCGCTGGGGATCGGCGCGGCCACGGCGATCGTGGGGGTGGCCGACCACGTGCTGCTGCGGCCGCTCCCCTACCGCGACCCGGAGCGCGTGGTCACCCTGTGGGAGACGGATCGGGAGCGCGGCGACCAGCGGCAGGAGGTGTCGCCGGGGAACTTCGTGGAGTGGGCCGGGCGCAGCCGCAGCTTCGCGGCGCTGGGGCTGGCGGAGCCGTCGGGGTTCGACCTCACGGGCGGCGGCGGGCCGCCGGAGACGCTGCCCGCGTGGCGGGTGACGGAAGGCTTCCTCCCCGCGCTGGGCGTGCGCCCGCTGCTGGGGAGCGGCTTCCGGCCGCGCGACTTCCATCCCGGCGCCGAGCCGGTGGTGCTCCTCTCGCACGCGCTCTGGAGCCGGCGCTACGGGTCCGACCCCGCGCTGGTGGGCGGCCGGATCGAGCTGGACGGCAGGCCCGCGACCGTGCTGGGGGTGCTCCCCCCGTCGCTGGAGTACCCGGAGCGGCGCGACCTGTGGGCGCCCAAGGTGTTCCGCGACGACGAGCCCGAGGACCGGCGCTCCAGCTACATGACGGCGGTGGCGCGCCTGCGGCCGGGGGTGAGCGTGGAGGAGGCGCGGGCGGACCTGGCCCGGGTGGCGGCCGCACTGGCGCGCGACTACCCGCGCACCAACGCGAAGACCGGCGCGGCGGTGGTCCCGCTCGAGGAGGCGATCTTCGGCGCGGCCCGGCCGGCGCTGCTGCTGCTCTTGGGCGCGGTGGGGTGCCTGCTGCTGATCGCCTGCGCCAACGTGGCCGGGCTGCTCCTGGCCCGCGGCGCCGAGCGGCGGCACGAGCTGGGGGTGCGGGCGGCGCTGGGGGCGGGGCGCTCCCGCCTCCTGCGGCAGCTCCTGGCCGAGGCGCTCCTGCTGGCGGTGCTGGGCGGGGCGGCGGGGCTGGCGGTGGCCCACTTTGCCCTGCGGCTGCTGGCGGCGCTGGGCCCGGCGGAGCTGCCGCGGCTGGACGCGGTGGCGCTGGACGCGCGGGTGGCGGCGCTCTCGCTCGGGATCACCCTGGCCACGGCGCTCCTGTTCGGCGTAGGGCCGGCGCTGCGCCTCTCCCGCGCCGCCCCCCGGCCGCTCCTGGGCGCCTCCGGGCGCACGACGACGCCCGGGCGCGGGCAGGGCCGGGCGCGCGACGCGCTGGTGGTGGCCGAGGTGGCGCTGGCGATGGTGCTGCTGGTGGGCGCGGGGCTCCTGGCGCGGAGCTTCGCGCGGCTGCTGGAGAACCGCCCCGGCTTCGCGGTGGAGCGCCGCGCGGCGGTGCAGGTCTTCCTCTGGGACCGCAACCCCACCCCCGAGCAGCGCGTCCGCCGCGCGCTGGAGATGGCGGCGCGGCTGGAGGCGGCTCCCGGCGTAGACGGCGTCGGCATCGTCTCGGCGCTCCCCTTCCACCCGCACCAGATCGCCGCCGAGGGCGACCTGCGGGTGCGCGGCCGCCCCGCCTCGCCGGACGGGGAGGCGCGGGTCTTCACCACGGTCGCCTCGCCGGAGTACTTCGGGGTGATGGGGATCCCGCTGGTGCGGGGGCGCCCCTTCGCCGCCGCGGACCGCGAGGGGAGCGCGCCGGTGGCGCTGGTGAACGAGACGCTGGCGCGGCGCTTCTTTCCCGGCGAGGATCCCGTGGGGCAGCGGGTGACGGTGGGGGTGATGGGCCCGCCCCTGGAGCGCCTGGTCGTGGGCGTGGTGGCCGACGTGCGGCCCACGGCGCTGGACAGCGACCCCCGGCCGGAGCTGTTCGTCCCCTTCGCCCAGTCGGGGCTGGGGAGCCTGACCTTCGTGGTGCGCACGAGGGGCGACGCGGCCTCGCTCCTCCCCGCGCTGCGCGGGCGCATCTGGGAGGTGGACCCCCTGCAGCCGATCTACCACGCCGGCACCGTGCGCGCGATGGTGGCCGAAACGCTGGCCGAGCGGCGCTTCCAGCTGCTGCTGCTGGGCGCGTTCTCGGCGGCGGCGCTGGTGCTCTCGGCGGTGGGGATCTACGGGCTGGTCGCCTTCGCCACCAGCCAGCGCACCCGCGAGTTCGGCATCCGCATGGCGCTGGGAGCGCGCTCGCGCGACATCGTGCTGGGCGTGGTGCGGCAGGGGCTCTTCCTCGGCGTCTCGGGCGTGGCGCTGGGACTGGTCGGCTCGCTCCTGCTCACCCGCTTCCTGGCGGGGCTCCTCTACCACGTCTCCCCCACCGACCCCGCCGTGCTCGGGCAGATCGCCCTGCTCCTCCTCGGCGTGGCCGCGCTGGGCGCGTACCTCCCGGCCCGCCGCGCGGCGGAGGTGGACCCGGCGGCGGCGCTCCGGGGCGAGTAGCCCGGTGATTCCGGAAAATGGCGGGCCTCACGCAGAGTCTGCACAGGTATCAGAGAACTCATCACTTGCTCGGGTTTCCTCTGCTACCTCTGCTTTCTCTGCGTGAGGCCAGGCTGTTGGTTGTCCTCTGATCAAAATCTCCCGGACGGATTACCCGATCTCGCTCGAGTTCGTCACGCCCGGCGGTGCGCCCGTCCCGAAAAAGGCTCCATCCGCGGACCGGTCACGCGCTTCGTCCCACTTCGCTTCCAGGCTGTCCGGAGCGCTCCCATCTTTCGCACCGTCCGTTTCTCCGCCCCGCCCACCCATCTCCCGCGTTTCCGGAGGAAATCATGTCCAGGCTACACCGCTGGCTCGCGGCCGTCGCCGCGCCGGCCCTGCTCGCGTCCGCGTGCACCCGCACGCCGCCGGCCTCCCCCGCTCCCGCGACCCGCGGCGGCCCCCCGGCGGCGGCCGCCCCCGCCGGAGCACCCGGCGCCGCGCAGGCGTCCGCCCCCGCGCCGGGCGGCGGCGCCGCCGCCCGGCAGAAGACGATCGCCGAGGTGACGGCGGGGAGCCGCCGCATCGACGGGCTCTTCCCGCTCTATCAGGACACCACCACGGGCGCCCTGCACCTGGTGGTGCGCGAGCCCCAGCTCGGCCGCGAGTTCATCTACTTCAACCACACCGCCGACGGGGTGGTCTCGGGCGGGCACTTCCGCGGGCAGTACCGCGGCAACCAGATCTTCCGCGTCCGCCGCGCGCACAACCGCATCGAGTTCGTGCGCGAGAACACCGCCTTCCACTTCGCCCCCGAGCACGCGCTGGCCCGCGCGGCCGAGGCCAACATCTCCCCCGCCGTGCTGGCCGTGCAGGAGATCGTGGCGCGCGACCCCGCGAAGGGCGAGTACCTGATCAAGGCGGACGACCTCTTCCTCACCGAGGCGCTCACCCAGGTGAAGCCCTCGCCCGTCCCGGGCCCGCCGCCGCCCCAGCCCGCCTTCGCCCTGGGCCAGCTCAGCAAGGCCAAGACGCGCGTGGCGGCGGTGCACAACTACCCGAAGAACACCGACGTGGTGGTCGACTACGTCTACGAGAACCCGGCCCCGGTGGCCGGCGGCGACCCCGGCGTGGCCGACCCGCGCAACGTGACCATCCGCGTGCGGCACTCGCTGATCGAGGCGCCCGAGGACGGCTTCGAGCCGCGCTTCGAGGACCCGCGCGTGGGCTTCTTCACCACCCGGGTGACCGACCTCACCTCCACCAGCGCCACCCCGTACCGCGACCCGATCAGCCGCTGGCGGCTGGTGAAGAAGGACCCCACGGCCGCGGTGTCGGAGCCGGTGCAGCCGATCGTGTTCTGGATCGAGAACACCACGCCCGTGGAGCTGCGCGAGACGGTGCGCCAGGCCGCGCTGGTGTGGAACCGGGCGTTCGAGGCCGCCGGCTTCCGCAACGCCGTGGTGGTGAACGTGCAGCCCGACGACGCCGACTGGGACGCCGGCGACATCCGCTACAACGTGATCCGCTGGACCTCGTCGCCCGCGCCGCCGTTCTCGGGGTACGGGCCCAGCTTCGTGAACCCGCGCACGGGCGAGATCCTGGGCGCCGACATCATGCTGGAGTTCGGCTTCGTCTCCAACCGCCTGCGCCACGACCGCCTCTTCGCCGAGGCCGCGCTCCCGAGCTTCGCCGGGGGCGACGGCGAGATCGACCCGCAGGCGTGCATGCTGGGCGAGCAGCTCCACGCCTCCACGCTCTTCGCCGCCGAGGCGCTCCGGGCCTTCGGGGCCGACGAGGTGGAGGTGACCAGCCGGCTGCGCGAGGCGCTGCACTACCTGGTGCTGCACGAGGTGGGGCACACGCTGGGGCTGATGCACAACATGAAGGCCAGCACCATGCTGAGCCCCGACCAGGTGCGCGACGCCGCCCTCACCGCCCGCACGGGGCTGTACGGGTCGGTGATGGACTACCCGGCCGTGAACGTGAGCGGCCCCGGCCAGCCGCGCGCGCAGGTGTACACCACCAGCGTGGGCCCGTACGACGTGTGGGCGATCCAGTACGGCTACGCCGACGAGATGCGCGACGCCGGCCGCCGCTCCACGCACCTGGCGCGCTCCGCCGAGCCGGGGCTGGCCTTCGGCAACGACGCCGACGACATGCGGGCGCCGGGGAAGGCGATCGACCCGCGCGTGATGCTCTTCGACCTCACGAGCGATCCCATCGGCTACGCCGAGGAGCGGATGGCGCTGGTGGACCGGGTGACGAAGGACGTGCTGCGCCGCTACACCACGCCGGGCGCCTCGTACCACGAGCTGCGCAACGCGTACCTGGTGCTCACCGCCGAGCAGGCGAACGCGGCCGCGGTGGTCTCGCGCCACGTGGGCGGCGTGTACGTGGACCGCGCGGTGGCGGGGCAGCCCGGGGCCACGCGCCCCTTCCGCCCCGTGCCGGGCGCCGAGCAGCGGCGGGCGATGGCGGTGCTGCGCGAGCACGTCTTCGGCCCCGGCGCGTTCAGCGCCCCCGCCGAGCTGTACGCGCACCTCCAGATGCAGCGCCGCGGCTTCGACCACCTGCCGGCCACGGAGGACCCGAAGGTGCACGACCGCGTGCTGAACGTGCAGCAGCAGGTCCTGGAGCACCTGCTGCACCCGGTGGTGCTGAAGCGGATCAGCGACAGCCGGCTGTACGGCAACGACTACCCGGTGGTCGAGGTGGTGGGCGACCTGACGGACGCGGTGTTCGCGGACGACCAGCGCGGCAGCGTGAACACCTTCCGGCAGAACCTGCAGGTGGCCTACGTGCAGCGCCTGCTGCGCATCGCCACCGACGCGCCGGGCTACGACGCCCCCTCGCGCTCGGCCGCCCTCACCAACCTGCGCCGGATCGAGCGGCTCGCCGCCGGCCGCGCGGGCGCCGACGCGGCCACCGCGGCCCACGCCGCCAGCCTGCGCTTCCTGATCGAGCGGGGACTGGAGGCGAAGTAGGCGGTCGCTCCCAGGCCGGTGACGAGAACCGCGGCCCCACGGGATTTCCGTGGGGCCGCGGTTCTTCGGGTATGGATTCCGCTCTCTTTGGGCTGTAGAGAAATAGATGCCGCAATGAAAGGTCTTTTCAGATCCGGGACGGGGTGCTAGGTTGTGCGGCACGTCCATTTCTCCCGCCTCGCTCCCACTCCCCCGTCGCCAATCCAATGACCCACACCCTGATCCCGCTGCCGACCGACTACGCCGAGTTCGTGCAGGAGCTGAAGCAGCGCATCCACGCCGCCCGCGTGCGCGCGGCGGCGGCCGTGAACCGGGAGCTGGTGCTGCTCTACTGGGAGATCGGCCGCGACATCCTGGCGCGGCAGGAGAGGCAGGGCTGGGGCGCGCGGGTGATCGACCGGCTGGCGGCCGACCTGCGCGCCGCCTTCCCGGGCGAGCGTGGGTTCTCGCCGCGCAACCTCAAGTACATGCGCAAGTTGGCCGAGGCGTACCCCGAGCTTGAATTTGTGCAGCAAGTTGCTGCACAAATTCCATGGGGGCACCCACCTCGTGCTGCTCGACCGGGTGAGGGAGCCCGCGGAGCGCGAGTGGTACTCCCGCCGCGCCATCGAGCACGGGTGGTCGCGCAACGTGCTGGCGGCGCAGATCGCGAGCGGGCTGGTCCACCGCCAGGGGCGGGCGGCGACCAACTTCGAGCGCACGCTGCCGCCGGCGCAGTCGGACCTCGCGCGCGAGCTGCTGAAGGACCCCTACACCTTCGACTTCCTGACGCTCGCGGAGAAGTGCCACGAGCGCGACCTGGAGCGCGCGCTCACCACGCACATCCGCGACTTCCTGCTGGAGCTGGGGGTGGGGTTCTCGTTCGTGGGGAGCCAGCACCGGCTGGAGGTGGGCGGGAGGGAGTTCTTCCTGGACCTGCTCTTCTACCACCTGCGGCTGCGCTGCTACGTGGTGGTCGAGCTGAAGGTGGGCGACTTCGAGCCGGAGTTCGCGGGGAAGATGAACTTCTACCTCGCCGCCGTGGACGACCTGCTCCGGCACCCGGACGACGGGCCGAGCCTGGGGATCATCCTCTGCAAGGGCCGCAACGAGGTGGTCGTGGAGTACGCGCTGCGCGGCTCCGCCAGGCCGATCGGCGTCACCACCTTCGAGCTGAAGCAGATGCTCCACGACGCACTTGGTGCCGCCCTTCCCGGCACTCCCGGCCTCCCCGCCCAGGCGGCCGCCACCGACCACGGACGAGCGGAACACGCGGAGGTCCCGGCGTCTCGGGAGCGCAATCGTGCAAGCGGCGCTTGCACAAATGGGAGCGGGCGGCGTTCCCGGGGGAAATAGTGCAGCAGGTTGCTGCACGATTCCCGGCAGGACGCCGAAGGGTGATCGCTTCACGGGGGCGGATCAAGGCCGGCGAGGTGGCTCGCGGGGGGTACGGGCGATAGTTTGGCGAGCATGTCTCCGCGTACTTCCGTACTTCCGTACTTCCGTACTTCCGTACTCCCGCACCGAGGTCCCGATGGCGAGCGCCTGCACCCACACCGACATGATCCAGGACGTGCGCCCCGACAGCGAAGGGTGCGAGGAGTGCCTGAAGACGGGGAGCTGGTGGGTGCACCTGCGGATGTGCCGCACCTGCGGCCACGTGGGCTGCTGCGACAGCTCGCCGAACAAGCACGCCACCAGGCACTTCCACGCCACCCGCCACCCGATCGTCAGGTCCGCCGAGCCGGGGGAGGACTGGAGCTGGTGCTACGTGGACGAGGTGGAGGTGGACGTCTGACGGCGTGGTGCGCGAGTGCGCACCCGTCTGCACTCGGGAACCCGGCGACCGGCCGCCGGATTGACTCCTCCGAACGGGTGCGCGGGCGTTTCACCGGATCAGGAGGCGGGTGGCGATGAAGACGTGGAGCTTGTTGCTGCTGCGGGTCTCGCTCGGGCTCTTCCTGGTCGTGTGGGGGCTCGACAAGCTGGTGAACACGGAGCATGGGCTGCTCGTCTCCGAGCACTTCTACCTGGGGATGTTCTCGGCGCCCGTGCTGCTGCGCGCGTTCGGGGCGGTCCAGGTGCTCGCGGGTGCGCTGGTGGTGCTGGGTCTGGCGCGGAAGGTGGCGTACCCGTTCCTGCTGGCGGTCACCGCCTTCACCCTGCTCGCCGTCTGGAAGTCGGTGGTCGATCCGCTGGCGATCGTCTTCGAGGACGCGAACCTGGTCTTCTTCTCCTCGATCGTGATCTTCCCCGCCTCCCTGCTCCTGTGGGCCTTCCGCGAGGAAGACGTCTACGCGCTCGACCGGCGCCGGCACCCCGAGCCCACCCGTCCCGCCGTCCTGGCCGGGTGATTCACGACCGATGAAAGATCGAGCGGGGCGCTCCACCTGGCGCGCCCCGCTCGTCTTTTGGATGACGCAGTTCCTGGGACCGGCTCAACCGTGCGACGCCGCCTCCGCGGACAGGCGCTCCAGCATGGGGACGACGTCGGCCAGGGTGGTGGCGCCGCGGTCGCGGACGTACCAGGTGCGCACCTCGCGGTAGCGCTCCTCCTTCGGCAGCGCCAGGCCCGTCTCCAGCACCCAGCGCTGCAGCGGCGCGGGGCGGGGGCCCCACCACCCCAGCTCGCGGAAGGCGGAGTCGAGCACGATGACCGCCGGGATCGAGCGCGAGGCGCCGGTCAGGTGCGCGTCCATCAGGTCGAGGTTCTCGTCGCGCGCCAGCAGCCGCAGCTCCAGCTTCCCGCCCGATCCTTCAGCCAGGCGCTGGAGGAGGGGGACGGTGTTGACCGAGTCGCCGCACCAGTCCTCGCTGAGGATGAGCAGCCTGAGCGGCGCGGGGAAGGCGCGGGCGCGCTCCGCCCACTCGGGGGCGACGGAGGCGCGCCCGTACAGCTTGGGCCAGAGCTCGGCCAGCTCCTTCGCCACGCCGAGGAACTGCTCGAACGTGAGCGCCTGGCCCCACTTCGCCTGCAGCAGCGCGGGGTCGGCGCCGGGGGCGGGGGCGTGCGCGGAGGTGTCGGGAGCGGGGGTGGCGCCGGCGGTGGTGTCCATGAAACAGTCGGCGGGTCGAAGGGCGGGATCTCGGACATGTGGAGAATCGAGCGCTCGGCGTCCACTGACAAGGCTCCAACGACAGTGCCCAGCGCCCGAAGAGAGATACTGGGCACTGGGCACTCGGGACCGGGCACTTCAGTGTTACGACGTCGCCACCGGGCGGTCGGCGGGGGTGCGGCGGAAGAGCGCCGCGTCCAGGCTGTAGCGGCCGGCGCCGCGGGCGGAGAGGTAGAGGAAGAGGAAGCAGTAGAGCACCGCCAGCTCGCCCTTGTTCACGATCGGCCAGAAGCCGTTGGGCGCGTGGACCTGGAAGTAGGCCACCGCCATCTCCCCCGCCAGGATGAAGGCCACGGGGCGGGTGAAGAGCCCCAGCGCGATCAGGATGCCGCCCACGAACTCCAGCACCCCCGCGAGCCCGAACTGCGACATCAGCGGCGGGGTGGCGCCCTGCCCGTCCACGCCGCCGAACATCCCCAGCAGCTTCTGCGCGCCGTGCTGCCAGAACAGGAGGCCCGCCACCACGCGCAGCAGGGCGAGCGTCACCTCCTCGAAGCGGCTCATGAAGAACCTCATCGTCCCCTCCTCCCCTCTCCGGTCCAGTCGAGTCTCGGATCCCCTCGCCCGACGCGATGCAAGCTATGGGCGCGACGGCGCGGCCGGGGGCGCTCCACCGGGGCCGCCGCTCTCGCGCTCCCGCTCGCGGCGGGCGCGGTGCTCGGCCCGCAGGCGGTCGTACTCGGCCCGCTGCTCGGGGGTGAGCACGGCGCGGACCTCTTCGCGCGTGGAGTCGACGATCGCCTTCATGCGGCGTCCCTCGCCGTTCCAGAAGGCGTCCATCTGCGCGTGGCGGCGCTCCATGATGGCGTCGATCCGCGCGCGCTGCTCGGGGGTGGGGTTCACCTGGTCGATGATGCGGTCGCGCTTGCCGCGCGGGCCGTCGCACTCCTTCGCGGCCTGGGCGCCGGCCGCCGGGCGCGCCTCGGCCACGCTGTGGAAGGCCGCGCCCGCCAGCCCGCCGGCCACGAACACCGCGGCCAGGAGCGCCAGCCCCAGCAGCCGGGTCCGCGACGAAGACGGCGTGATCACCATGTATCTCTCGCTTGCTGAAGTACGTGTCCGTTACGCGCCGTGGAACTCGACGATCCTGGGCTCCGTGGATCAGAGCACTTCGCACTCAGCACTTCGCACTTCGCACTTTCCTACGGCAGCTCGTCCACCGCCACGTACAGGTCGCCGCGGGCCGGGTCGCGGCCCTCCACGATCCAGTCCGACACCGGCCGCGGCACGTCCAGGGACTCGGCCACCGTCTGCGCGGGCTGCGTGCCCTCGGCCACGCGCCCGTCCCACCACATCAGCCCCGCCGACACCGCCGCCACCAGCGCGGCCGCGGCCAGCGCCGGGCGCCGCCAGCCGGCCAGCACCGCCCAGGCGCTCCGGGGCGAGGCGGCGCGCGC
This sequence comes from Longimicrobium sp., assembly GCA_036389795.1. NCBI lineage: Bacteria > Pseudomonadati > Gemmatimonadota > Longimicrobiia > Longimicrobiales > Longimicrobiaceae > Longimicrobium > Longimicrobium sp. Next base: position 3,478 of record DASVWD010000121.1, on the reverse strand, counting down.
CACGATGCGCGCCACCATCGCCTCCCAGCGCTCGCGGTCGTGCCGCGGGTCCAGGGGGGAGAGGTCGATGCGGTCCGGATGGAGCTCGTCAATCATCGGTCACCAGCATTCCCAGGGCTTTTCTCAGGCGGCGCCGGGCCTGGAACAGGTGGTAGCGCACGGTCCCGTCGGGGATCTCGAGCGCCTCGGCGATCTCGCGGTGCTTCCACCCCTCCAGGTCGTGCAGCAGCAGCACCTCGCGCTGCACCGGGGTCAGCTCGGGCATGGCGCCCAGCAGGCGGCGGCGCAGCTCCTCGCGCTCGGCGTCCTTCGAGGGGTCGTCGCCAGTGCGCGCCTCCCGCGCCTCGTCCAGCGGCGCCGCCGCGCGCACCCGGCGGTAGCGCACGCGATTGCGCGCGGTGTTGCGCACGATCTGGATGAGCCAGCCGGAGAAGGTGGCGGGGTTGCGGCACTCGTGCAGGCGCCCCAGCACGTTGGCGAAGGCGTCCTGCACCACGTCCTGGGCGTCGTCGGGGTCGCCGGTGACGCCGAGCGCCACGGCGTAGGCCGCGCCCAGGTGGAGCCGGACGAGCTTCTCGATCGCGCCGGCGTCTCCCTCCAGCGCGCGCTCCACCAGCAGGACGTCTTCGTCGGCCATGGCTCGCTCAATGACACCGGGCCCCGCGGGAGCGTTGGGGCCCTTCCGACGCGCCCTCGTGCACGAGTCCGGCCGCGCCTGCGACGGGTAAGTTACACACGTCGAACCGGCTGGTCCACGCCCCTTCCTTTCGGCCGCCCGGAACCACCGGGCTACGAAACAGCGGTTTCGGGCGTGTCCCTCCGCTGCGCTCCGGGCCGGGCTGCGCGCGCCGTAGGGCACGATACGACCGTGCCCAACGGCGCCGGGCCCGCGTCGGCCGAAACTGCCCTGCCGCCGCGGTCCCGGCCCTGTCGGGCGCGCATCCCTCACGCGGGTTCGTCGCGCGAAGCGCCCGGGGTCCCGTAGGGGCGAGCATGCGAGTCCGAGCATCGACAGCATCGGCGCAAGAGGCCGCCTGCCACGCACGGGCCTGCATCCGCCGGTCGAGGCATGCCTCGCCCCTGCGCGCGCTTCCGCGCGAGACCAGACATCCGCACCAGAGGCGTAAATCCACCTCTCCCCGAAGCTGGGAGAGAGCTCGTCGCTCCAGGGCGGCGGACGAGGGCGCCCGTCTTGACCCCCCGCGGCGCACCCGCGAAACTCCGTCCGTCGTCCCCCTCTCTTCGGTCTCCTCCGCCCTGCGAGTTGTCTTCCGATGGCCGTGACCGACCGGACCGACCGGGTGTGCGTGGTGGGGGCGGGGAGCTCCGGGCTGGCGGCCGCCCGCAACCTGGCCGAGCGCGGCTTCACGGCCGACGTGCTGGAGCGCGAGGACGACCTGGGCGGCAACTGGAACTACGGGAAGCCGTTCGCGCGCGTGTACCGCTCGACGCACATGATCTCGTCGAAGCCGTTCACGCAGTTCCCCGACTTCCCCATGCCCGCCCACTTCCCCGACTACCCGCACCACGCGCAGGTGCTGGAGTACCTGCGCGCCTACGCGGAGCGCTTCGGGGTGGCGGAGCGCATCGAGTACCGCACCCCGGTGCAGCGCATGGAGCCGGTGGACGGCGGGCGCGCGTGGGAGGTGGCGCTGGGGACCGGCGAGACGCGGCGCTACGGCGCGGTGGTGATCGCGAACGGGCACAACTGGTCGCCGAAGGTCCCCGGCTACCCCGGCGCCTTCGCGGGCGAGACGCTGCACTCGGCCGAGTACCGCACGCCCGACGTGTTCGAAGGGAAGCGCGTGCTGGTGGTGGGCGGCGGCAACAGCGGGTGCGACATCGCGGTGGAGGCGGCGCAGCACGCTGTCCGGGCATTCCACAGCACCCGCCGCGGCTACTGGTACATGCCCAAGTACGTGCTGGGCAGGCCCGCCGACCAGGTGGGCGACGTGCTGCTGAAGCTGCGCGTCCCCATCTCCGTGCGCCGCGCGATCGGCGCGGTGACGGCGCGGCTGCTCTTCGGGCCGCCGGGGAAGAACGGCCTGCCCAGGCCCGACCACCGCCTCTTCGAGACGCACCCGATCGTCAACTCGCTGCTGCCGTACTACGTGCAGCACGGCGGCGTCGTCCCCAGGCCCGACGTCGCCGCGTTCGAGGGAAAGACGGTGCGCTTCGCGGACGGGACGGCCGAGGAGGTCGACCTGGTCGTCTTCGCGACCGGGTACCACATCGACTTCCCGTTCATCGACCGCGCCTGGCTCAACTGGCGGGACGGGCGGCCGCGCCTCTTCCGCAACGTCTTCCACCCGGAGCTCGACACGCTGTTCGTGGCGGGGCTCATCCAGCCCGACAGCGGCCAGTTCGGGCTGGTGCACTGGCAGACGCGGGCCGTGGCGCTCTTCCTGGACGCCGCGCGCCGGGGCACCCCCGCCGCCGAGGCGTTCCGCGCCAGGCGGAGGAGCGTGGACGAGGACCTGGGCCACGGGATCCGCTACAAGGAGTCCACCCGCCACTACCTGGAGGTGGAGCACTGGAGCTACCTCAAGGGACTCAAGCGCCTCTGCCGCGAGCTGGCGAGGGGGCTCGACGCCGCGCCGGCCCCGCGCCCGGCGCCGCTCGCCGCCGCCGCGCGCTGACGCCCCGGGCCGAGCGTCGGGCGCGGCGCCTCCGCCCCGGCCGCCCGCCGTTCGACACGCCGAGGCGGGTTTTTAGCACCGCAGTTCTTGCGCAAACGGACGTTTGCGCGCATCTTCCACCGCCTGCCGAACTTCCGCCGGTCCGAATCGCCGGTCCACCGACACCCGAGCCCGATCCCGCCGCGTCCTTCCCGGGCGCGGGTCCACTTCCCCTTCCGGAGCACCACCGCCCATGGCCCTGATCACCTGCCCCGATTGCGGCAACCAGTACGACGACTCCCTCGCCAACTGCCCCAACTGCGGGCGCCCGAACCCCGCGCGCGAGGCCCCGCGGGGCGCGGCCGGCGGCGCCGGTGCGGCCGGTGCCGGCGCGGCGGGCGGCCCTTACGCGGGCGGTCCCGGCGGAGGCGCCTACGCGGGCGGCCCCGGAGGCCAGTACGCCGGCGGCCCGGGCGGGCCCGGCGGGCCGGGGGGCTACGGCGGCGCGCCGAACATCCCCAACTACCTGGTGCAGGCGATCCTGGTGACGCTGTGCTGCTGCCTGCCCACCGGCATCGTCGCCATCATCAAGTCGAGCCAGGTGAACTCCCGGCGCGACCAGGGCGACATCGCCGGCGCGTGGGCGGCCTCGGCCGAGGCCAAGAAGTGGTGCTGGATCTCGGTGGGCGCGGGCATCGTCGCCCAGATCCTCCTCTGGGTGCTGTGGGGCGCCTGGATCCTGGCGATCATCGGGATGTCGGCCGCCGAGTCGGGGGCCACGAACTACTGATGCCGACGGCCGCCGCCCAGCCGCGGCCGCTCCGGGCGCCCGCGGTCTCGCCGCGGGTGCTCTGGGGCCT